>CAZYLX010000475.1:0-3530 GCA_964648595.1 uncultured Acidimicrobiaceae bacterium | reverse complement strand
CAAGAGGTCTTCGAGTTCGAGCTATTCAACATCGGAGACAGCGAAGGCTGAAGTCTCGCCGCTCCCGCCCTACACTCTCGATCCGAGGAAGAGCGACAAGGAGCAACGGGTGGCAAAGGCGAATCCATTGGACGAGGCGAAAGAGCTCCAACAGATGTTGGTGACCTACGCCAAGCAAGAAACGGTCGAGCCGCTGCAGACGCTCGGCGGGTATCTCGGCAAGGGCGTTGCCGGCTCGATCCTCGTCTTCCTCGGCATGATGTTCACTGGCCTCGGCACGCTTCGATTCTGCCAAACAAAGGTCGATGCGTTCCAGGGCAGCAGCTGGGCCTCGCTCGCTCCCTATGGCATCACGCTTGCAGTACTCGCGTTCATGGTCCTCATCCTCGTCCTCTCGTTCAACCGTTCCAAGAAAGCCGTGTCATGACTGAAACGACCAAGATCACTCCGGCCGATCTCGAGAACAAGTTCCGCGACATTCAAGGCCAGGTCGACACTGTCGCCAACGATTCCAAGAAGAAGGCCGCCGTCGGTGGCACCGTCTTTGCCGTTCTTCTGTTGCTGATCATCTACGTGATGGGCCGCAACGCTGGCAAGAAGAAGAGCACGGTGCTCGAGATCCGCCGCCTCTAGTGCTGACCCGACTCTTCAAATACGGCATCGCGAAGGGCATCGGCGGCCCGGCCCGTTCGTGGGTCTTCACCTCCGGGCTCATGGCCCTGTTCCGCTTTGCGAGGAACCGAACCGGTCGGCGCGAGGTGCTGGACCTGTCCGCGACCAAGCCGGGTGACAAGATTGTCATCGAACACCTCGACATCACACACAAAGAACAGATCAAGCAGATCAAGACCAGCAAGAAGGCCGAGAAGTCCAAGGCCAAGCAACTGAAGAAGGAGTTGCGCCGCGCCCAGAAGGGCTGACGCACATCACGTTGACACTCGGACACCTTCAGCTCGACGATCTCGTGCTGCTCACCGACGGCCGCGGCCGCCGCTATCTCATTCGGCTCGAGGACGGCGGGGAATTCCACTCTCACGCCGGAATCACCGCTCACAGCTTGCTCATCGGGCAGCCGGAGGGCGTCGAGGTCTCCTCGACCAAGGGGCAGCGCTTCCGAGCCTTCCGTCCTACCTTCGAAGAATATGTCCTGGAGATGCCTCGGGGTGCGCAGGTCATCTACCCAAAGGACCTCGCTCCGATGATGACCCTCGGCGACATCGGGCCCGGGGTGCACGTGTTCGAGTCCGGTATTGGCTCCGGTGCTCTGTCGATGGCGCTGTTACGGGCCGGGGCCACCGTGACCGGCTACGAGATCCGCGAAGACTTCGCCAACCGGGCCCGGAAGAACATCGAAGCGTTCATGGGCGATGTGAGCGATCGCTACACGCTGGAGATCCGGTCGGCCTACGAAGCCATCGACGGCACGTACGACCGAGTGATGCTCGATCTACCAGAACCGTGGCAGGTCGTGCCCCACGCACAGAAGGTGCTGCGGCCGGGCGGGATCATTGTTGCCTACACGCCTTCGATCACCCAAGCGGTCAGGTTCCGCGAAGTGCTGTCGACGACGCACTTCATCGAGGAGAAGACCATCGAGGTCCTCCACAGGGGCTGGTACATCGAGGGTCAGGCGGTTCGGCCCGACCACCGCATGGTCGCCCACACCGCGTTTCTGACTCGGGCCAGGCTCGCCTCGCCCTCAGACTGAAGAGCGCGCACATCGAAGCGCGTTGCGTTTGTGCCCATCAGCGGCACAAACGCGACATGGTTGGTGCGATCGGCGCGATTGGTGGGTCAGGTCCAGGGAGCGGGAGCGCCTCGCTGCACGGAATTGAAGCGACTGGCGAAGCTCGGGCCGAGTGATTCCTTGCGGGGGCCGGAGAATCCGAAGAGGAACTGAGCCACACGTCGGATCTGGATCTCCTCGGCTCCCTCGGTGATTCGATAGCGCCGATGGTGACGGTAGATGTGTTCGAATGGAAGGTGACGGCTGTAGCCGATGCCGCCGTGGACCTGGATGGCCTGATCGGCAGCCTGACAGACGAGGCGGTTGGCTCGGTAGTTGCACATCGCGACCTTGTCAGAGATGGCGGTTGGCTCGATGCCCTGATCCATCTCCCACGCCGTCTTGCGCACGAGGCCTCGGATCATCTCGGCTTCCGTGTGCATTTCGGCCAACGGCCACTGGATGGCCTGGTTCTGGCTGAGGGGCTTGCCGAACGGCTTCCGTTCCCTGGCGTACTTCACTGACTCGTCGATGCAGTACTGCGCTGCACCCACGCTGCTGGCGGCCTGACGGATGCGATTCTCGTGCACAAACGTCTGGGCTACCGCAAGCCCACGACCCTCTGCGCCCAGGATCGTGACGTCTGCGACGCGCACCTCGTTGAGTGTGACCTCGGCGTGGTCGGTCGGCATGTTGTAGGTCCACCACATGAACTCCGTGGTGAAGCCTGGCGTGTCGGTGGGAACAATGAAGCAGGTGATGCCGTGAGCATCACCGTCATCGCCTGACGTTCGAGCGAAGACGTAGTCGTGGGTTGCGGCGTGCAGTCCGGTGTTCCAACGTTTGGCACCGTTGATGACCCATTCGTCGCCGTCGCGCACCGCGGTGGTCTCCATCCACGTTGCATCCGAACCATGAAGGGGCTCGGTCAGCCCGAAACCGATCCGCGCCTGGCCTGCCAACATCTTCGGAATCCACTCGGCCTTCTGCTCTTCGCTCCCGTGGAGGTCCATCATCAACACCGTGACGAGGTTCCCTACGATCGAGGACTCGTTCTGCAGGTCGTTGTGGAGACCGAGGCCCTTCGCCGCGAGGTGCTCTCGTATGACCGCCATCCCGAGATTCGAACCGTCCATTCCTCCGAACTTCTGGGGCAGGTGATAGCGATAGAAACCAGCGGCATCGGCCCGCCGGCGCATCTCACGGAGCAGGTCCTCCCACTCCTCGTTCGGCCAACCGTCTCGGTCGAAGTCGGTGCGCTCGTACTCGCGCCGATGGTCGAAGAATCGTTTGTTGTCGTTCTCCCGCTCCAACGGCTTGATCTCATCCTCGATGAACTGATCGAGTCGAGCGAGGAGGTCGGTGAGTTCTGACGGCAGGTTGAAGTCCACGACAGAAACATTGCCGTCTGTTCAAGACGCAGCACAAATGGGCGATGTGTACGTTGCAGACGGGGCAGAAGCAATGAGGCCCGGCTCCGATTCGTCGGGGTCGGGCTCTCTTGTGTTCACAAGGCCAATCTGAAGGCTCGGTAGTGTGCTTTCGACGGTCGCATTCACCAGGCCAACGATGTAGCCGATCTGCCCGGCGTCTTCACGTTGCGGCAACACCATGCGGTTACCGTGCTGCCCATGATCGACAGCAGCGAAGAGCGAACCGCAGCGCTGCGGAGCGACATCAGACGACTTGGCCATCAGCTCGGTCAATCGATTCAGCGGCAGGAGGGTGCACCGTTCCTCGAGCTCGTTGAACAGGTCCGGGTTCTGGCTCGCCGTCTTCGAAGAGAAGACGATGACGCTGCCGG
>CAZYLX010000474.1:0-3535 GCA_964648595.1 uncultured Acidimicrobiaceae bacterium | reverse complement strand
GCCCAACTTCTGAGAATCGGCCGTTCCATGTCGCGTTTGTGCCCCAATCGGGACCAAACGCGACGCGGTTCGCCCGTTTCAGCGTTCGCGAGCGCGCTGACTCAGTTGGCCCAGAAGGATTCGACGCGTTTCACGAAGCGGGCAGGGTCGACGAGATGCGGGTAGTGCCCCGCCCCGTCCCAGACCTCGACCTCGCTGTTGGTGATGTGGCCCGCTAGCCAGCCGGCGTAGTCAGGACCGGGATCGATGCCGAACAGGGCCAGGTATCGCACACCGCCGTAGCCGGCCAGCGCACCATCGACAACAGCGGCGATCTCGTCTTCGGACAACGTGAACATCATCTCCCATACACCGAGAACGACGTTCTGATCCCCTCGCCGGAGAGCGCTCACACGGTCGAACTCGCTGTCGCTGAGGGAGCCCCGCATATCTTGGAACAGTTGGCTGATCACCGCCGGGAACGTGTCGGCGTCACGGAGCATGGCCTCCGCAGGGGCGAGCTGCGCCTTGAAGCCGCCAAGCTGAAGTGATTGGTCGACGTTGACGACCGAGGCCACCGGTAAGGCAGCGCCCGCGGCCGAGACGACAGCACCACCGAGACTGTGGCCGACCAGGTTCGGAGCCTCAGCACCGGCCGCCGTCATCACCGAGGCGACATCGCCGGCCATGGCTTCCAAGTCGTAGCGGTCGGCAGTGCCAGACTCACCATGACCTCGGAGGTCGAGGCTGAGGACCCGGTGCGAACCAGCCAGCAGCTCCACAACAGGATCCCACGTTGCAGCGCTCTCGGTGATGCCGTGGACCAGCACGACGTCACTGCCACCGGCGCCGGTCGCGGTCCATGCGATCTCCGTGCCGTCGGCGGCGTTCGTTCGTTCCTGATGAGCCATGGCGAGACAGTATTGCGCACCACCACTGCGCACCACCGCTGACCTCACGTTCGTCGGGGTGCGTTGGCAGGCCGGCCACAGGTCACATCGGCCCGACGGCGCGATTGTGATCGCCGAGCCCCACACTGTTGGTGTGTCCGCGATTCCCGATCAATCGAGTGCCGACGACCCAGCGACCAACGATCTCGCGCTCGGCTCGTTCACGCGCCACGGGCCGTGGAGCCTGAGCGAACGTCCACCGACCTGGATGCGGCGAGTCCCGGGACTACGCGCCGCGCTGGCCCGAGAGCTTCCCGCCATCACGAAAGCACCACGGTTCCCGCCAGTACTTCGCGCCCTCACGGTCGTGAGACACCTCGGGTGGGCCGTTGCTGTGTGGGCTGTCAAAGAGCGAGGAACCGATCGGTCAAAGGCGGGGATCTCCCATCGCATGCGCGTCGCGGCCGAGGCCCTCGGCCCCACGTACATCAAGTTGGCGCAGATCATCAGCGCCGGTGAGGGTGTCTTCCCCGCCGAGCTCGTTGCGGAGTGCAAGAAGTGCAGAGATCAGGTCCCGGCCGTCGGGTACGACAAGGTCGTCGAGACCATCGAGGCAGAGCTCCGGGCCCCGATCCATACGGTGTTCCGCAGTATCGAACCAACTCCTGTGGCCGCAGCTTCGATCGCCCAGGTCCACGCCGCGGTTCTACACACCGGCGAGTCGGTCGTTGTGAAAGTGCAACGTCCCGGCATCGACGAGCTGGTCCACAAGGACCTTCGGGTGCTCGCTTGGCTTGCCCCGTTCCTCGTAGGACGGATTCCCGTGTCGGCGCTGGCCAACCCGCCGGCGCTGGTCGAACTCTTCGCCGAGACCATCATCGAGGAGCTCGACTTCCGTCTCGAGGCGGCGAACATCCTCGACATCGGCCGAGTGTTCGTCGAGCTCGACAAGACCGACTTCGTCGTCCCCCGCCCCCACCCAGTGCATGTCACTCAACGGATTCTTGTGATGGAGCGCCTCATCGGGTTCAGCTTCGACGACGCCATCGGCATGAAGAACGCCGGTATCGACACCGAAGCTGTCGTCAAAACGGCGATGCTCGGGTTCTTGGAGGGCGCGTTCCTCCACGGGGTCTTCCACGGTGATCTCCACGGCGGCAACATGTTCGTGCTCGAGGACGGTGTGATCGGCCTGGTCGATTTCGGCATCACCGGTCGACTCACCGACGCCGAGCGCATGGCCTTCCTCCGCATGATGATGACGGCGACCATGAACGACGTGCCGGGACAGGTCGCCGCGTTGCGCGATCTCGGCACGTTGCCGGCCGACACCGATGTCGACGCCGTGATCAAGGATCTTGGCCTCGATGGTGCGCCCATGGACCCAACCAAGCTCGAGCCAGAAGAGCTCATCGCCGAACTCCAGCGGATCATCAAGGCGCTGCTCGGCTACGGCGCTCGCATGCCGAAGCCGCTGATGCTCTACGTGAAGAACCTCATCTTCATCGACGGCGCCATCGCCAATCTCGCCCCAGAGCTCGACATGTTCCAGGTCGTGACCGACATCGCAACACACTTCGCGGTCACACACGGGGCGTCCATCGCTCAACAACTCGGTGTCGCACAGGAAGAATGGAAGCTCGATCTCGACGGCGTGAAGGCCGGGTTCGGGGTCGATCCCGCTGAAACCGATCGCCTGACGTATGCCGAGCTCCAAGAGCGTCGCAAACTGATCAACAAGCGCCTCACCGGCAAACACCTCGACTAGGTCAACGTCCAAACCCGAGTTGTGAGCCCAGCGAGCAACTTGAGGAACCCGAAGGGTTCACCCGGGTCTTCTGACCCTCACTTTCAGTGCTGTCAGCCCCCGGTTGGGCGGCGACGTGCGTCAGAAGAGCTTCTGCTGAGGACGTTCGACCCCGCGCAGCTCGTCGTAGTCGACCTCCACCCACACGATGTCGCGGTCAGACGCCAACGTCTTGGCCTGCGGCTTGATCTCTTGAGCGGCGAACACGCCACGGACGGGTGCGAGATCGCTGACTCGGTTCAGGAAGTCGAGGTAGCGAGTGAGTTGTTCGACACCGTCGATTTCTCCTCGCCGTTTGATCTCGATGGCCACCGTCGACCCGTCAGGATGTCGGCACAACAAGTCGACGGGTCCAATCTCGGTCGGGTACTCCCGACGTATCAGCGTCAAACCCTCGCCTAAGCGCTCCGGTTCGAGCGCGAGCAATTCTTGGAGGTGCGCTTCGACCCCGTCTTTCTGGAGGCCGGGATCGACACCAAGGTCGACGGAACTGTCGCTGATGACCTCGTGAATCGTGATCAGCAACTCCTCACCCTTCGGGCTGGTGACCGTCCAATGGTCTTCATGCTCGACGAGCGCGTTCGGCGCGTTCATCCAGTTCAAGGGCTTGTAGGCGCCACCATCAGCATGGATGGCGACACAGCCATCAGCCTTGACCATCAACAGCCGTCGAGCTCGAGGAAGGTGTGCGGTGAGGCGCCCGGCATAGTCGACCGTGCACTCTGCTATGACCAATCGCATGATCCAATCCTCTCCGCTTCGGACGATCGGCAACCTACCGGGACAGACGCAACCGGGGGCTGAGAGCACTGAAAGTGAGGGTCAGAAGACCCGGGTGAACCCTTCGGGTTCCTCAAGT
>CAZYLX010000473.1:0-3545 GCA_964648595.1 uncultured Acidimicrobiaceae bacterium | reverse complement strand
ACAATGGTGCAATGGGGAACGTGGCACCCATCCATCAACTCGTGTGCAACGGTCAGAGCCTGAAACAGATCACCTTCACCTCATAGCAGGTGTAGAGATACCACTTGCCTGCCGGAGTTCTGTATCAGTGCCGCATCGACCCCTGAAAAACGATCCGCGCCTTGCAGTCCGGCTGTTTCCAGCACTCCCTGACGACGGAAATGGCCGTTGCCAGGGCATCGTCCTTGGTGCGGTTGAATTGCGCAGTCATTGCCGCCGGTGGGGCGCAGCCGTTGACGTTGGTCGGCGCGTCGATGTAACGCGAAATCAGGTAGCCTTTCTCGCACTCGATGGAATCGAGGCCGATGGAGGGGCTGAGCCTGTCGTCTTCGTCAACAGGGAGGATGACGGAGGCTTCGCTTCCGACGCGGATCAAGGTCTGGCCTCGCTCGCCCTCCTTTGTCGGAACGTCCCCTGATCCTTCACCCTCATCGAACCCGACATCCCACTCGGTCGTTTCGCCGGTCTCAGGGTCGGTGATCGGGACGATGATTCTAACGATCGAGGCAGGTGGGGCTGTCGGCGCCGGTGTGGTTGTCGGAGAAGCTGTCGGAGCCGGGTCGACGGGGGGCTTATCGCCCCCTCCATCACAACCGAGAAGAAGACCCACGGCCAAGGTTGTCAGAATCACGCACCGCACGAAGCCCGTCGCTTTCATTGGAAACCTCCTCAAGGTTCTATCGGTGAAAGATGCCATTCCGCAGGCTCTTCGTCGAGCTGACGCGGAGCGGGACCCAATAACTGGAGAATACGTTTTGACAATTATATAGCCGCGGAAGCGGAGTGGTGCCACGTTCACCATTGCATATCACCCATCTGACCGCTCACAACTCCGTAACTCCGTACCCGGCACCGATGAAGGTCGCCCACTCAATCTACCGTCGCGTAGCGAACCCATGCGCCTGAGGAGCCGGATGCGGGAATTCTGCACGTCCGGATCTGTGGGGGGCCTGGGCGGGCAACCGCCCGGGTCTACCCGACACCCTTTACGATTAGCTACATAGCGCGCGAGGGCATCAGGCAACGTCTCGAAGATGAGCTTTTCGCAAGACGATACGAGGCTCTCGATGAGGCGATGATCGGCGACGGCAAGTGATTCAATTCCGCCGTGCTTCCGATAACTCCGTAACTCCGTACCTGGCACCCATTGAGGAAGAACTCCTCTTTATTGATGATGTTCTCCGACACCCCAACGATGGTGTTGATGCTCGGTACAAACGACTCGGCACCAACACCGACAAAGGACACAAGAGAAAACGAAGACTCATCGCTCGAGGCGTCCTTGAAGAAGACGCAATCAAGATCGGAAGGACAACACGAACTGTCCTTCGCATCACGAAGGATGCGCGAGAAAACCTCGGACTCGAATCGAGGTCAGGAAAGGAATCGTTGGCGCACGAATATTGGAAACGATGGCACGCACACAAACTCGAACAAGTCGGCTACCAAGTTCAGATGGAGGCACCGCGCAACCACGGACACGCAGATATTGTCGCGTGGAAAAACGGCAAGACGATAGCAGTAGAAATTGAAACAGGAAAAAGCGACATGCTCACCAACGTTCGGCAAGACCTGCTCTCAGGATTCAACCGGGTAGTAATTGTTGCAACAAACACAAAGGCACAACGAAAGATCGAAGACGAGCTCGCGCGCCACGGACTGGTTATGCCTCGCATCATTGTAGGACTAAGAGACAAGGTTGCACACGAGAAGTCGGACCGGCACTCGTAATGACGAAAACCGTGATTCACGACCAAGACGATTGCGTGAACCTAATCGGCTCAGGTGCAAGAGAGGATGCAGTTGTTCAGTTTTTTGTGATGCCGTTCTAAGACGATCATGACGTCCAAGCCCGTGGACGACTTTCAGGTTGGGAGAGTTGAACTGCGAACCCAACACGAGCACTCCGAACGGTGCGAAATATCCGCCCACAGCCGTGGACAGCTTACGGTCAGGTGAAGAGCTCGCACATGCACGGCCTGCCCCAGGAAGACGCGTTTGTTGTGAAGAGTTCCTAGATCGTTCTCATGCTGAAGCGGGGTCGGGTACGCAATCCAGTTGAAGACAGAAAAACCACCGGCGTTCTCACTCCTAAATGGGGACACCAAGTGTTTCTGAGGAACAACTCCTCACCGCGAACACAGCATGGAAAATAGTCGGAGGGCTCTCAAACACGTCAAAAATGCCCTGCAGCAGCTGGGGACTCTCACCACAACGCTGCATCACAGGAGCACAACTCGCCGGTATAGACGGGTCGGTCTGCCACGACTGCTACGCCCGCAAGGGGTACTACAGTTACCCGCGCGTGAGGGAGGCGCACGAACGACGCCTCAAGAACAGCCACGATCCTCACTGGGTCGAAGCGATGGAACTCCTCATCAGAGACCAAGGTCCGGAACGCACGCCGTACTTCCGCTGGTTCGACAGCGGAGATCTGCAATCAGCAAGCATGCTTGGACGAATCGCTGATGTCGCTCGTGCGACACCGGAAGTTCAGCATTGGCTCCCGACCAAAGAACACAACCTAATCGAGCATTACCTGGCAAGGAACGATCTACCGGACAACCTGGTCGTCCGCATTTCCGCCCACCAGATTGACGAAGCGGCACCTGAAATCCTCGGCTTGCCGACCAGCACCGTCCACAAAGATCGGGCACCAATTGGGGTTGCGTGCCCAGCGTACGAGCGTCACCCGGTAACGTGTGGAGACTGCCGCTACTGTTGGGACGAGACCATCCAGAACATCTCGTACAAACATCACTAATCGGGCGGCAGGCCGAGCCTGCGAAAACTCGACTGCCACCCGTAGAAGCCACCACGGCTTCAATAGAGAAGAGTACCGGTTCGGCAGTTTCCTGCTGAATTCTACCGGATGGTTCAAACCGTGATTCGTGATGGTATCCCGATGGGGAGGTTCTCAAGATTCGGATTCTCACTACCAGGAGCGGCTGGATCGCTCTTGTGCTTTCTCGGCGCCACGAGCATCGGCATCGGCTGCTACTTCGCTGTCTGGTACGCCATGTGCCCCTCGTACTACCGAACGATGGCGTTCGCCCCGTCAGGAACCGACTGGATTGTCTTCCCCTTGTTCTTCGGCCTCGGAGGACTCCTCTGGGTAATCGGAAGCCTGCACCTCAAGAGCTCAACGGATCAGGCCATCGCACAGGCGATGCGATTTCTTCAAGAGGGAGGGAAGGCCAGGAAAGCCAAATAATTCTCCGTTTGCGACAAACGTCGAACCCAGCATTCCGAGGGGTACCGCAAATCGGTGGAAATGACTTAAGGCGTCCAAGTAGAAATGAGGATAATGTTTGGACGTGCAGCAAGGCTAGAAGCGGTGATCGAGACGATGGCCAAGGGAGCCTCACAACAGGCTGCCGAAAAGGTCTTGCGGATAGCTTCGAGACACGCCCAAGGACGATTGCAAGAAGCTGCTGAACTCGTCGGCCAGCTGGTCAAAACAGAAGAAAGCCGCATAGGAACTTATTCGTTAAAAAACAGATATG
>CAZYLX010000472.1:0-3551 GCA_964648595.1 uncultured Acidimicrobiaceae bacterium | reverse complement strand
CATCGCGACGTCGATCAACTTCGCGAACAACGTCGACTACGTCGCCTCATGGCAGCGGATCATGGCCGATGAGCAGTGGGTCGAGTTCTGGGGGCGGGCATCAGCCGGCGGCTCGGCCATGCAGATCGAGAGCTCGCTGTTCAGCGACATCGACACGTCATTCCAACCGAGTGCTGATCGGCCGATGGGGGTCGTGCTCGCCACCCAATGGCGGGCGAAGCCTGGCCGTTTGATGGACTTCATGGGGAACGTGATGACGTCAGTTCCTCATACCACCCGGATGGGAGGCACCACTCGGGTAATGCAATCGGTGATCGGAGCACACCCGATGACCACGCTGGTGACCACCACGTTCGCCGACCTCGATGCCTATGGCGAATACTCTGACAAGCTCGCTGATGACGAGCAGTGGAACGCGTTCTGGGCCGATGCGATGTCGGACCCGACTGCCGACATGATCCGCAGTGGGCTGTATGTGAACGCCAGCGGCGACTGAGGTACTTGACCCGTGCACCGGGCCCGTTCGCGGGCCCGGCGGTTGCCTGCCATGAACGAGTGCCGGTGCACGACCGGTCATCCACGAGCAGGTGACCGGTGCTCGACCAGTAGTCGAACCTAGGCTTCGGCGATGAACGCGCTCTCGGCCGGGCCGCCAATCGAAACACAACGCCACACGATCGGGCGCCGCACCGCGTTGATGGCTGATCCGCAACGTGATGGCCGGTTGCTCGGTATCGACGTGTGGTATCCGTCCGCTCCAACTGATGCGCCGACGTCGGTGTATGAGCTGCTTCCGGGTGTGTCGTTCCAATCGGCCGGAGCGTCCCACGAGCCGCCCCCTGCCTCTGGCCCCTTCCCGCTGGTGCTGTTCTCGCACGGCCGCACTGGAACGAGATTCGCCTATTCGATGTTGTGCGAGGCACTCGCGGCGAGGGGTGCCATCGTCGTGTCTGCTGACCATCCCGGTGACGTTCTGTCCGACTGGATGATGGGGACGTTCGCCGATGACCGAACGAACGAGATGAACCGCGTTGCCGATGCCCACGCGCTCCTCGCCGAGTTGCAGCTCGGGGGAGCTGTACTTCCGGCTGCACTTCTTGCGGCGATCGACCACGACCGCGTCGCTCTCGTTGGGCACTCCTATGGCGCATACACGGCTTTCGCCACTGCGGCGGGAGCCCGAGGTGTTCCAGCCCACGATCGCGTTCGTGCGGTGGTCGGGCTGCAGCCTTTCACCCGATCGATGAGTGACGACGCTCTTGCGCGGGTTGGCGTGCCGTCCCTGCTGATCGTTTCCGAACTCGACTCGACCACGCCTGCGTCGAGTGACGCCGATCGTCCGTGGAAGCTCATGCCCGGTCGTTCGGTGTGGCGAGCTGACCTCGCCGGCACTGGACATCAGGCTGCGAGCGATATGGGTCTCTATTCTGAATTGGCTCGAAAGATGCCGAGCGTTCCTTTGCCGGTGCGCCAGTATCTCGACTTTGCCGCCGGAGATGCCGTCGGCCCAGATGTGCGTCCGTGGCGGGAGGTGCTCGCGATCCAAGTACGAGTGATCTGGTCGTTCTTGCAGATTGAACTCGACATCGACAATCCGGCAGGTATTGCCGAGGTGCGGGCCTTGGAGTCAGAGGCGGGGCTCACATTGCGGGTCCGTTCGAACGATTGACACCTTGGAGCGCGCTGAAGTGGGCCATCAGGACCGCCCGCCAGTCTTCAGTTGATGGTGGGTTTTCGAAGCTCGGGAGGGGCAGCGAATCTGCGAGTACCCGCCGAGCATCGGTGGCACCTAGGGTGAGCGGATGTTGGGGGAGAGACGTTGAGCGTGCTCGCAATCATCCTCGGGATCGGGCTGGTCGCGATCGCGCTGGCCGACCTCATGAACACGCTGGTCACGACGTCCACGTCGAACTGGCGATGGTGGCCATCGAGCCTCCTCGGCTATCGAGCGTTTGCGGTGATGCGTCTCGTGACCTCTCGAATGCCGGAGACCTCATGGCTGCGTGAGCGAATGCTGTCGTTGTTCGCCCCCGTGCTGGTGTTGTCGCTGCTGGCGATGTGGACGGCGCTCCAGGTTTTTGGGTTCGGACTGGTTTGGTGGGGCATCGGTGGTGTCGAGGGGGCTGAGTCGTTCCTCGACACTCTCTACTATTCGGGTGTCGTGTATTTCACCCTCGGGTTCGGCGAGGTGCTGCCGACGGCAGGGGTCGCCAGAATGGGCGCGCTGGTCGAAGCCTTCGCCGGCGTCACGACTACTGCGCTGGTCATCGGCTACCTACCGTCTCTCTACGGCGCCTATTCCTCGAGAGAGCAGAAGTTGATGATGCTCGACGACGGATCGGATGATCGCATCACTCCGACGAACCTCGTCTTAGCCTGGTCGCCCGATGCCGACACCGATCGTCTCAACCGTCACTTCGACGAGTGGGAGCACTGGGTCAGCTCGGTGCTCGAGACGCATTCGACGCTGCCGCTTCTGCAGCTGTTTCGCTCTCACGACCGCCGGCAGAATTGGGTGACGGCACTCGGGCTCCTGTGCGACGCCGCTGTGCACGCCCAGATCATTGTCGGATGCACCGGCCGAACCGAGTCGTACTGGTTCCTCCGTCGATCGATCGCACTGTTCGAGGAGCTGACCCGGGGCGTAGACCTCTCGGAATACGAGCACTTCGTCATCGATCCCGCCACGCGTGATGTCAACGACTCGCCGCTGTTCCTTGATCTCTACGACCGGCTGCAGGAGCACGGGTTCGAGCTTCTGCCACTCGACGAGGCAGCCCAACGGTCGTTGGTCTTCCGCAATCGATTTGCACCTCACCTCGAGTATCTGATCGACACGCTGCTCTGCCCCCGAGGGTTCTGGTCCCCCGATCTTGGTCTTGGACTCGTTGACGACGCGCCGACTCGATCCGATGTCGTCGAACCCTGAGGAATCCGTGCAAGCCGACCTCCGCTCGTACTACGAGCGGGAGGCCGAGCTGGGAACGCGGACAGAGCTGCGCGGTTTCCGTATCGAGCTCCGAGACGAGTTCGTTGGGCTGCTCGAGGTAGAGCGACGCCGATCCGTGCTCGATCTGGGTTCGGGCCCCGGACTCGATGGCGTGGCCTTTGTCGAGGCCGGTCTCGGTTACACCGGGCTCGACCTTGCCGGAGGCAACGGAGTGCTCGCGGCGCGAACTGGCATCACGGTGGCTCAGGGGTCGATTGCAAGGCCACCCTTCCGATCACGATCGTTCGACGCTGGCTGGTCGATGAGCACGTTCATGCACGTTCCCGCCGATGACGCGGCAAGCGTTGCCGCGTCGATGGTCAGCCCGCTGCGGACAGGTGCACCGCTGTTGGTCGGACTCTGGGGCGGAACGCCTGGCGATGAGATCGATGACACCAAGATCGATTGCGAGCGTCGCTTGTTCAGCCTCCGATCGGTTGATCACAACTGGCAGCTCCTCGGCGCAGGTGGAGCGGTCGAACATCGCCCGACCTGGGATGTCGGGCCCGACGGCTGGGAGTATCAGGTCTTCCTGATTCGAGTCTCCTGACCGGCGCATCAG
>CAZYLX010000471.1:0-3577 GCA_964648595.1 uncultured Acidimicrobiaceae bacterium | reverse complement strand
TCATCCAACGCCCGTTCGAGTACGGCCTTGGTCACCTGGCTGAGGAGACCGTCCGGGCCCAACAGCTCGGCGCCCTCCGCGTCAACACGGTCCAACAATTCTTCCAACACGTCTTCAGGCACCAACGGCGTCGACGACGCCACCTCAGCCCTCTCGTTCTCTGTCATCATCGTGGTCCTTCCACGGACCCCAGACTCCAACCGCCGGGGCCACTATGTCAGGCCACACCACTTGCACAGAGCATCTGACAGGCCCTCCGATTGCCAGGAGCTCTTCCCCGTTCCAGGCACCCACCGGTCCTGACAGGTGGTGATCCTCGGGGGGTGTTGGCAGCAGGCGCCACCGGTACACCCTCGACAATGAGTTCCGGGATACAGGCCCGGTCAAGGTCCGCCAAGGTCGATTCCGGCTCAGCACAAACGGGATAGGCGCCACCAAGGTGGAACAGACCTTCTCCGTCGAGCTTCGACCCCGAGCCCTCGAATGGCTCCTCAGAGCAGTCATACGCAAGCAGCCCGCCAAAGGTGTCACCGCCAACCTGGCCGGGCTCAAGGACTACGTCGAAGCCCAACTCCACCAACAAGAATGAGTCCTGGACATCTATCGAGTGTCCTGAGCCTCGCGGCGCCAATGGGTCTATCGAGCTCGGGACACCATGAGCGATCCGGAAGAGCCGCCACGTCGCGCTTCCGTCTGACAACGTGGATCGCTGCCGGACGACGACTGAGGTCTACTCGGCGTCTTGATGCTTGAGTAGGCCAACGCACGCGATATCGGCACGATGAGCGGGTGCCCCTCCCCCACGATGGTCTTGAAGAACACTCCGCCGATGCCCGTTGCTTTCGCCAGGTGAACCTTCTTCCGCGGCTAGGAACGACTAGCTGAATGCAGTCCGTAGCGTCTCGGCCCACTCTTCCGGCACGATCGACGTGACGGCTTCCTCGAGACCCATCTGGATCCAGAAGACATCCGACGAATTCGTCTGCTGGACGACGTAGACGCGTGGGATGAACCTTGCCCGCAGCGTTGTCTCGATGTCCATCGGAGCCGTTGGGTGAAGCACCATGTTGAACTGGGGAACACCGAGGCCTGTGTGAGCTGCAGCCAGTCGTGCGAGCCATCCGGCCAGGCCTTGCAAGAGTTCGTCAGAGGCCTCCTGAAGGTGTTGGGCGTCGTCGGTCACGAGGACGATCTCGGGCACCACCGACCGCGGAGCGAACTCGACGACGGCCGACCAGCCGTCACGCTCCCCCAGCCAACGGGGTCCGTCTCGCTCGGCCGCGAGGAATGCCGGCCAGTAGCCCTCGCCATTCGTTTCGCGGTACGCCCGTTCCCCCGCCAGCTCCTTGGCCTGCCGCTCCGGCACCCTGCCCGATGCAACCGCTTGGAGATGGGGATGCGGGATACTGGAGCCTGCTCCCGGCCAGAAGTTCCAACCGACGACTCCGACGTGTTCGTCTTCGGAGAGATCTGTAAAGAACTGTCGCATGAGCGCAAGCGCATCGGCGACGTCTGAGGGATCGATGTCGTTTGGCTCGACAAAGGGACGGCCGCCGATGGCAGCCACCGGTGAGAAACGGTCGTACGGGTTGAGGTTGGGGAACAGCGTGCTGTCGTTGCGGGTGTAGCGCCCCTCAGGAAGCTCCTCCGGCAGGAACGTCGGGGTCACCTCGAGCACCATCGGCGGGGCGAAGATCGGTATCGCGTTGTCGGCAAGGAACTGCGGCGTTTCGTAGTCCCGGCGCGGCGGCATACCGATGTGGGCGATGCGCGTGATCTGCTCGGTCAAGGGATGGGTCCGGACCTCGCTCCTTGCTTTCGTTGGTTCGAAGTCGTTGCGTGGATCCGTGAAGTGGGACCAGTGCTCCTCGCTTTTGAACTCGATGCTCACGGCTGTTGCCTTCGTATGACGTCGATGTCGAACCACGACGAGAAGCGCCGGATCTTGCCGTCTTCGAGTTCGAAGCTATCGACCGCTTCGAACTCGACGGACTCTCTGTCGGCGGTCTCCGCGGCGAAGTCCATCTCCACCGTGACCGTATCGCCGGCAACGATGACCTTGGTGGGTTCGTCCCAGCGCTTGGGGAGCGGCGCAAGCGCCTTTGGGTAGTAGGCAAGGACGTCTTCCTTGCGGGAGCGAGAACGGGAGGCCGTCACTTTGGATTCTGCGTCGTCGTGCCACAACTCGGCGAGTCCGTCCCAGTTCTCGCTGTTTATGCCTGCAATGTACCGCTCGATCACGACCCCGATTGTCGACCTCAGCCATCAGCCTACCTCCAGGATTGCCTTCAGTTGTTTCATGGCCTGGAACGAGAAGCCTGCGAGGTCCGGACCACCGAATGCCGTGACGTTCCACATGACGAGGTGACGGAGGCCCGCGGCGTGGAACGGTGGCGACCTCCTCGACGACCTGCTCCGGAGTTCCGCAGAACACGCAATAGTCGACGATCTTGGGCGGGATGGCCTCGATTGTCCGCATCGATTCCTCCCGCGGCACCTCGTTGGGAATGAAGCCGTGCCAGCCCGAATCGGTCTGTAGCGGCGGTTCGCGTCCCAGGTTGCAGTACACATGTGATGAGAGCAGGACACACAGCATCCGTACCGACGGCTGGTTCTTTAGCCGCTCGACCGTCGCCTCATCGGGGCCCATCAGGACGTATCCGAGCATGCCCGGCGTGAATGAGTCCTGGACATCTATCGAGTGTCCTGAGCCTCGCGGCGCCAATGGGTCTATCGAGCTCGGGACACCATGAGCGATCCGGAAGAGCCGCCACGTCGCGCTTCCGTCTGACAACGTGGATCGCTGCCGGACGACGACTGAGGTCTACTCGGCGTCTTGATGCTTGAGTAGGCCAACGCACGCGATATCGGCACGATGAGCGGGTGCCCCTCCCCTATCCTCGGCCGCTCAGCGCGGTGCGCGAAAACCAGTGACACTGGGCGACGTTTTCGGTGTCAGTTCGTGGCGCTGCACACCATGGTTGGCGTTGTCACGGATTGTGATCGCCGCGATGGACAACACACGCACTCGCAAGTACCACAACGCGAAGGCCAACGATCGGGCCAGCAGGCGCCGCCGACGCGATTCCGCATGCGACCACGACAACCGCTCTCTTTCTGGGACCGACCCTTGTTCTTCTCCGGGGCCTCAATACGGGATCCACGCATCGAACGGACAAGCCACGACCGTTTCATGAGTCCCGATCGCCACGTTCCATTGGGCGATCGGGCACACGGCGACGTGCTGCTCTCGGACACTCGGTGGGGTGCTCGTTCGTACGCCCGATCTGGTGATGGGGAGTGGCCCGCCGGGAGTCTCCCGCCAACTCCATCCTTCCGTGGATCAGGTCGTCGTCTGCCTCTACCCCAGCGATGTCAGGGTGCCTCGGAAGCTGTAGCTCGGTAGCGGCGGCGAGGTCGAGCGCTAGCCGGGCGAACTTGAGAACCTGCGGCGCTCCTCGCCTTGCCCTAAGCCGGGTTTGCACCACGGCCCGGTCGAAGACGAGGTTGCGCAGGAACAGAATACTGGCGAGTTCCTCACAATCGAGAAGCTCAAGCATCTCCTCGTACTGGTCCT
>CAZYLX010000470.1:0-3586 GCA_964648595.1 uncultured Acidimicrobiaceae bacterium | reverse complement strand
ATTCCGTGCGAGCCAACATCGACCTCACGGAGACGGCGTCCGACGAGGCGGTCCGCGAGGCAGCCGAGATCGCCCGAGCCGATGCGTTCCTCAGCGAATTGCCGGAAGGGTACGACACCGTTGTCGGAGAACGAGGAGTCACGCTCTCGGGAGGGCAACGACAACGCGTCGCGCTGGCCAGGGCCCTCATCCGGCGCCCCCGTCTCCTGGTGCTCGACGATGCAACCAGCGCCGTTGATGCCGAGGTCGAACAGCAGATTCTTGCGAACCTTCGGGAATCGGTCGATGCCACGGTGGTCGTGGTCGCCCAGCGGGTGTCGACCATCGAACTCGCCGATCGGGTGCTCTACTTCCAGGGCGGTCGCATCGCCGCAGCCGGCACGCACGACGATCTCCTCGCTCATCCTGGCTACGAGTCCCTGGTCCGCGCTTACGAGCAGGCCGTTTGATGGCAGCGACTGTGCTCGAAGACGACGATCTCTTCATCACCTCCGAAGAACACGGTGATGGTGCCCTCGCTGTATTACGTCGCGGCCTCGCTGAGACGCCGGAAGCTCGAGCCGGTCTTGTCGCGACGTTCTTCATGGGCCTCTCCATCGCTGTCGGCAAGCTGGTTGTGCCGATCGTGATCCAGCGGGCCCTCGACCAGGGCGTGCTTGGTGACGAGGTGAAACCGGACGTCGTCGCCCGAAACGTCAGCATCGCGTTCGTTGTTGTCATCGTTGCCGGCGTGATCTCTTGGTTGACCCAACGTCGGCTCGTCGTGCGAGCTCAGGAGGCCCTCGCCGCCTTGCGGAATCGGGCATTCGAGCGCGTGCACCAGCTCTCGATCGCCGACCACAATGACACGCGGCGCGGTGTGTTGGTTGCTCGGGTCACGAGCGACGCGGAGACGTTGAGCCGCTTCGTCCAGTGGGGTCTCTTCTCGTGGACCGTGAATCCGACGGTGATCGTCGGAACGTTCGCCGTGCTCGCCTGGTATTCGTGGCAGATCGCACTCATCACCGCTATTGCCTATGCCCCTGTCGTACCGATCCTGCGGCGCCTTCAGAAGAAGCAGCTCAGCGCCTATGACGCGTTCCGAACTCGAGTCGGTGAGATGGTCACGACGTTCGGCGAATCTGTGATGGGTGCCGCCGTTGTCCGGGCCTATGGAGTCGAGGACCGCAGCCAACGTCGGCTCGATCGAGCCATCGAAGGGCGATTCCGGGCTCGGGTGAGAGCTCAGTTCTACACGGCGTTCACGTTCATCATCGGCGACTTCTTCGGTGCGATCGCGTTGATCTCAGCGCTGGTTCTCGGGCTTTCGCAGAAGGATGCCTGGGGCCTTCAGGCCGGCGAGCTCGTGGCCTGTCTGTTCCTGATCACGTTGCTCCAGAGCCCCATTGCCGAGCTCAGCGAGACACTGGATCAAACCCAAACCGCCGTTGCCGGCTGGCGCAAGATCCTCGATCTGATCGACCAGCCCCCGGATGTCGTCGACCCCGTGGAGGGCCAGATCATTCCTGCTGGTGCGATCGAGGTGGTGACCGAGCATCTGCAGTTCTCGTACCGTACGGGGCCGCTGGTTCTCCGCAATGTCTCGACCACGATTCCGGCCGGTTCGAACGTCGCGATCGTCGGCGAGACCGGTTCTGGCAAGACCACGTTCGCCAAGTTGCTGTGCCGTTTGGCCGACCCAACCGACGGGGTCGTGAAGCTGAACGGTGTTCCGATCGACCAGGCGACAGCCGAGTCTCGGCAGCGCTCGGTCCGCATGGCACCGCAGGACGGGTTCCTGTTCGACACGACGATCCGAGAGAACATCCGGTTCGGGCGCCCAGACGCGACCGATGCCGACATTGATCAAGCGTTCGAAGTGCTCGACCTCACTTGGTGGATTCAGAAGCTGCCTGGCGGTCTGGATGCCACGGTTGGTGAACGAGGTGACAGCCTGTCGGTCGGTGAGCGGCAACTCGTGGCGTTGGTTCGGGCTGCGTTGGCCGATCCTGGATTGCTGATCTTGGACGAGGCGACCTCGGCCGTCGATCCGGAGACCGATCAGGCGCTCACCACGGCTTTGCGCCGGTTGGCCGAAGGGCGCACGCTGGTGAGCATCGCTCACCGGCTGGCCACAGCGGAAGCCGCCGATCTGGTGATGGTGTTCGATGCGGGAGAGCTGGTCGAGATGGGCCCGCATGCCGAACTGGTGAATGCCGGCGGTCGCTACGCCGCTCTCCACAGCGCCTGGGTCGGCAACACCCGCTGATTGTCCAAACCTTGGACGTTGAGAGCGCAGCGAGCAACTCCAGATGCGCCGCAAGCAAACCCCGGGTTTGTGACCCTCACTTTCGATGCTCTCAGCCCCCGGTTGGACTTCGTGGGCGACACTTGGTGCGCCCCATGGTCGGGTGGCTCCCATGCGTGACGCCCGACCTGGGCACCATTCGTAGAGGAGCAACCCTGTCGTGAGCAAGGCACCCGTTCGAGTCACCGTCACCGGAGCAGCAGGCCAGATTGGCTACAGCCTCCTCTTCCGCATCGCTTCTGGCGCCCTTCTTGGCGACGATCAGCCAGTGATCCTTCAGATGCTCGAGATCACGCCAGCGCTCGGAGCGCTCGACGGTGTTGCTATGGAGCTCGACGATTGTGCCTTCCCGCTCCTCGCAGGCATGGTCAAGACTGATGACGCCGACGTCGCGTTCGGTGACGCCGATTACGCGCTGCTCGTTGGCGCCATGCCCCGTAAAGCAGGTATGGAACGGGCCGATCTCCTCGAAGCCAATGGCGGCATCTTCGGCCCGCAGGGTCGAGCGATCAACAGCAGCGCCAGCAAGGACATCAAGGCGTTGGTTGTCGGCAACCCCGCGAACACCAATGCGCTGATCACTCTCTCGAATGCGCCAGACATCGACCCTCGGCAGATTCAGGCCATGACGCGCCTCGATCACAACCGTGCAATGAGCCAGCTCGCGGCCAAGACCGGCATGACTGTTAACGACATCAAGAAGATGACGATCTGGGGCAACCATTCATCGACCCAGTACCCCGATCTCTTCCACTGCGAAGTGAACGGCCAGAACGCGGCAGCGATGATCAACGACGAAGCCTGGCTCGCCGATAGTTTCATCCCGACCGTCGCCAAGCGGGGTGCAGCGATCATCGAGGCACGCGGTGCATCGTCGGCCGCTTCCGCAGCGAATGCGGCGATCGATCACATCCACGACTGGGCGCTCGGCACCAACGACGGTGACTGGGTGTCGATGTCGGTCATCTCCGACGGTTCTTACGGGGCGCCGGAAGGAATTGTCACCTCATTCCCGACCACGTGCTCGGGTGGCGACTTCTCGATCGTCCAGGGCCTCGAGGTCAACGACTTCAGCCAGTCACGGATCGAAGCCAGCTGGGCCGAACTCGTCGAAGAGCGCGACACCGTCGGCGGCCTCGGCCTGCTGTAACACTGGGTCGGCTGTCGCTTTGCGGCTTCGCCGATCCTGGTCATCACCGTTGAGCGTGTCGCCCCCGGCGCGCACGCGTGACACTGTCGCCTCCCGGCTTCGCCGATCCTGGTCAACCGGGGGCTGAGAGCATCGAAAGTGAGGGTCAC
>CAZYLX010000469.1:0-3592 GCA_964648595.1 uncultured Acidimicrobiaceae bacterium | reverse complement strand
CACAACATCCAAGGCATCGGCGACAAGCACATCCCGCTGATCCACAACGTCACCAACACCGACATGGTTGTCGCGATCAGCGACGAAGCAACGAACAAGCTCGACATTCTCTTCAACACGCCGGCCGGTAAGCGCCATCTGGTCGAGCGGGGAGTGGCTCCTGAACTCGTCGACATGCTTGTCGACTTCGGATATTCGTCGATCTGCAACACGCTGGCGGCCATCAACACGGCGAAGGTGTGGAATCTCGGACCGGACGATGTCGTGATGACGGTGGCAACTGACGGATCCGACCTCTACAACTCCGATCGCGAACGGATCATGTCGGCGAACTTCGCCGGCGGATTCGACGAAGCCGAGGCCGTTGAAACGTTCGACACCTTCCTTGCTGACGTCGACACGACGCATGCCATGGAGATGGGCGAGGTCGAAAGGAACCGAGTGTTCAACCTCGGCTACTTCACGTGGGTCGAGCAGCAGGGCGTTGCCTTCGAAGACTTCGAACGGCGCCGGAGCCAGGACTTCTGGGATGGACTCCGCCCACTGGTCGACACATGGGATGGCATGATCGCGGAGTTCAACGACGCAACCGGGGCCAGTCACGGCTGAGGCTCGTCGGGGAAGGAGCTCAGATGACGAACAAGTTCCAGATCACGGTCGACGCAGCTCACCCTCGTGCGCAAGGTGCCTTCTGGTGTGAGGTCCTTGGTTACGTCGAGCAACCACCGCCTCCGGGGTTCGAGAACTGGGAAGACGCGCTCGACGCCATGGGCATCGACCGTTCGGACCCCGACCGAGCTTTCGCGATCGTGCCGCCTGACCTCGAGGGGCCGCGCATCTTCTTCTTGAAGGTGCCGGAAGGCAAGACATCGAAGAATCGATGGCATCTCGATGTCGGCGTCGGTGCTGACGTCATGCAGCAGCGGGCTGCGGAGCTCGTCGAGCTCGGTGCAACGATCGTCGGTGAGTTCGAAGAGCCAGAGGGGCATTGGATCACCATGCTCGACCCAGAAGGCAACGAGTTCTGCATCCAATGACTAGCGAATCGTCACCAACCCCAGCGGTGAGCAGCAATCCGTTCCTCCGCTACCGCCACCGCCTCGATTCCTACGCTGCGGTACGACGCGGTGACCTCAGCGACGACCAGTTCGTCGAGCTCGTCACCGTGCTGGATCGTGCTGTTGCCGAGGCCGACGGGCACGGCCACGGCTTCGTCGAGACCCCGATCGTCGACGGGTCGCACCTCGCGGCACAAGCCGGGCTCGAGATCGAGCTCGTGATCAAGGCCGAACCCCACAACATCGGCGGATCCCACAAGGCTCGTCACCTGATGGGCGTTGCCATCCATCTCAAAGTGGCGGAGGCCATTGGCCAACCGTTGCCTGATCGCCTTGCCATCGCCAGCTGCGGGAACGCAGCCATCGGGGCCAGCGTCATTGCTCGGGCCCTCGACCGACCACTCGATGTCTTCGTCCCGACCTGGGCCGACGAGGCCGTCATCGATCAGCTCCACACCATGGATGCCAACATCGAGCGTTGTGAACGCCGGCCCGGCGAGCTGGGTGATCCCTGCTATCTGCGGTTCAGCGAGGCCGTTGACGCTGGGGCCACTGCCTTCAGCGTGCAAGGGACCGATACACCTTCGACCTTCGATGGTGGCCGGACCCTTGGTTGGGAATTGGCCGAGCAGGTGCCGGACCTTGATGCGATCTATGTGCAGGTCGGTGGGGGAGCGCTCGCCACGGCGGTTGCGATGGCACTTCCTGATGTCCGCCTCTTCCCCGTCCAGGCCGAAGGCTGCGCTCCGCTCCGGCGAGCCTGGGATCTTCTCGCCCCAGAGTTCGACTTCGGAGCAGCAGAGGCCGACCCGTCGGCATTCATGTGGCCGTGGGACGAGCCGCAGAGCTATGCAACCGGCATCCTCGACGACGTGACCTACGACTGGTTGCCGCTGGTGAAAGCCACGCACGCTTCGGGCGGCGAGCCGATCGTCGCCCCGGAATCGTTCATCGTTCGAGCCCACGAGCTGGCCAAGATGGCCACCGACGTTCCGGTCTGTTCGACCGGCGCTGCCGGCTTGGCTGGCCTCCTCCATCAGCCGCCGGCCGCTCTGGCGGGCGGTGGCAGGCCCAAGGTCGCGTTGCTCTTCACCGGAATCGATCGCACGACCTGATCGAGCCGGTGCCCGTTGGAAGGACACGTCCGTGGAATTGGACCAGCACACTGTCATTGTCGCCGGAGGAGCTTCCGGCCTGGGTGCGGCAACCGCTCGCCGGTTCGCGGCTGCTGGGGCGAACGTCGCTGTGCTCGACATCAATGAGACGCTCGGGGCCAACCTGGCCGATGAGATCGGCGGCCTGTTCTCTCCCTGCGATGTCAGCGACGCGACCTCGGCGGAGGCGGCCGTTGCCCACGTTGTCGACGTGCTCGGGGCGCCAAGGGTGCTGGTGTGTTGTGCCGGAATCGGCGCGGGCAAGCGTGTGGTCGGGCGCCGTGGCCCTCACGAGCTCGCTGTCTTCGACAAGGTCGTGCGAGTTAATCTCACCGGTACGTTCAACATGCTCCGCCTCGCAGCCTGGGAAATGTCGAAGCTCGACGCGCTCGACGAGACCGGCGAATGCGGTGTCATCGTGACGACGTCGTCGATTGCGGCCTACGACGGCGTCAACGGGGGAGTGGCCTACTCGGCCTCCAAGGCTGGGGTCGCTGGAATGACCTTGCCGCTGGCACGCGATCTTGCCCCGCACAACATCCGTGCCGTGTCGATCGCTCCTGGGTCGTTCGAGACACCGCTCGTCGCCGGAATGCCGGACGCGTTTCGGGCCCAACTGTCGAGCGAGACTCCATTCCCACAGCGCTTTGGCCTACCTGAGGAGTTCGCTGCTCTCGCAGAGCACATCGTCGCCAACCCGATGATCAACGGCGAGGTGATTCGCCTCGACGGAGGCCTTCGAATGCGTCCATTCGGGTCTTCCTGAAATCGAGACCTTGCTCGACGTCCATGACCATCTCGGCGGAGGCGATTCTTCTCATGGAATCGACGCCGGGCAGCAGACGGAATCTCATCGTCTCGATCGCCGTCATCTGTTCAGCTTTGCACACCCGCGTCCGATCTCCGCGGTCGTGACGTGGCGAGGTCAGCGGGTGAGCCGCTGAAGCCAGATGGGTTCGCTGACGCCCTTGACCCGCACAGGGCCGATCGGTGCACACCGGAGTCCGGTGATGTCACCGACGACAGAACCGAGCGCATCGTCGGATACGAGCAGCTCCCCGGGTCCCGCGAGGTCAGAGATCCGTGCTGCGATGTTGACCGTCTGACCAACAACGTCGTTGCCCCGGGCGACTGCCTCGCCGTGGTGGATGCCCATCCGAATGGCGAGCGGAAACGAGCCGGCCCGACGCGCCGTTTCGATCGATTCCATAAGCTCCAACGCTGCGGTGATCGCAGCTCCACCCTCGGCGAACCAGAGCATCAAGCCGTCACCCAACTCCTTCACGACACGGGCGTCGGCATGACGTTCGATTGCATCGCCGGAATATGCCACCTGAGCGTCGAGGACTTCGACGGCTCGCGCGTCGCCGACCACATCGT
>CAZYLX010000468.1:0-3600 GCA_964648595.1 uncultured Acidimicrobiaceae bacterium | reverse complement strand
AAACATGCTCCGGTGGCCGCGGGTGGATGACAACCGGCGGCAATTCGCGCACCGGGCCTGAATCTGTATCCTCGAGGTATGCTCCACCCCCAACACTTACCATACAGAGCAGTCCGACTCCCGCCGCCAAAACCTTCCTGATTGTTGTCATCGGGCACTGGGATGCAGCTGCTAAACCACGTCTTTTGGATCTCCGCCAACGTGCCGTCAGCAATCATCTCGTTCATCATCGCATCAACAGCATCACGCTTACCCTCGCTGCCCAACTGGAATGCCAGCGACAACGGATGCGCCGCAACAGTTGGTCCAGCAACAGCAAGCTCAGCATCGTTCACCGCCGCGAACGTAGCGAGCAACGAGTCCTGGCTCATTGCATCAATACGACCCTGCTTCAGTGCGGTCAAACCCTCACCAGCACCAGCAAAACCGGAATAGCTCGCGTAGCCAAGCTCGGCCTCGTTGTCGAGGAGATACTTCTCCTGGGAACTGCCCTGGATGCCACCGACGTCCAAGCCGGTGAGATCCTCGAGTCCAGCAGAACCAGCATCCTCCGCTCGAACCTGAGCAATAATACCCGCCGACGTCATCGGCCGCGAGAACAAGAAGCTCTCCTGACGCTCAACCGTCGGCCAGATCCCCGAATCAGCGATGTCGTAGAGGCCTTGCGACAAGCCCTCTAGCTCAGCCACGAAGTCCACAGTCGGCAACTCGAGTTCGAGTCCCAGACGATTGGCGACTTCACGAACAATATCGATGGTGTAGCCCACGTTTTCGCCCGAGTCAGCATCGATCGACGTGTACGGCGGGAAGTTGCCCGTTGTCACAACGATCAACTTGCCATCCTCGACCAGACCAGGAACCCCTTCTGGAGCGGCGGCCTCGGCCGCGGTCGTTGTCGTTTCCTCATCGGCTTCGGCCGCGGTCGTTGTCGTTTCATCATCGGTCTCGGCCGCGGTCGTTGTCGTTTCATCATCAGAATCGGACGACGTCTCGTCGTCGCTTCCACACGCTGCTGCGAGAAGAGCGAGCGCTGCAAGCAACGCCACCAATCTTGTCCATCTGCTCGTTGCTGCTGTCATGTTGTTCCCTTTGTTTGTGTCATGGCGCATTGCGCTCCCCTATGTTGCTTTCTGAAGATCGTGTCTCTGGACGTTCACCGTTGCGAAGGGCGACATCGTCGCCCATTCCTGGCTCAGCTCGTCGGCAACCTCTCGGAGAGCGTCGACCAACGAGACCATGTGCGGCAGTCGATCGGCCGACGCATACAGGCTCAATGCCCCGATGGTTTTCCCGTTCGCGTCGGTGACGGGGGCGGCAGTCGCCGCAGCGCCATCAACGGTCTCGCTCTCGCTGCTGCTCCAGCCGTTGGCTCTCACGGTCTCGAGCAGTGTGCGCAGCTTCGGTTCATCGACGACCGTGTTGCTGGCGAGCGCATGCAGCGGCTGTCTGCTGAGAATCTCGTTTAGCTCCACATCGGGCAGTCCGGCGAGCAGGAGCCTGCCAACCGCCCCCAACCAGATCGGAGCGCTCCAACCCGAGCCTCGCGCCCAGCGGATGCCGCGGGACCCCTCGACCTCGGCAACGCACACCCGGAGGTCGCCAATTCTCACGTGCATGCTGGCGGTCTCTTCGCTGATTGCGACGAGACGATGCAAGGAGGGGGTGGCGAGATCAGCGAGCGTGGCCGTGCGAGTGTTTGCCGCAGTCGCAAGTGCCAGTTTCGGCGTGACGACGTATGCCTTGCCCGAGTCGACCCGAGCAGCAACACCCGATGCGACCAGCGTGTGCAGAATTCGATGAATTGTTGGCCGTGGAAGGTCGAGGATCTTGGCGAGCGATGCGACCGTGAGGGGTTGCTCGGACCCTGCGATGGTGAACAAGACATCACATGCTCGGGTGACGGATTGAATGAGGCCATTGTCGGAATCGTCGGATTTGGCCACTGTCCTCCTCGATTCCCGGTGTCACACAAGCGTCCACGATGCAGTCACTTGTCCGCATCGCGGACGTGAACCTAGGCTCCACCGTCATGCAGGTCAACCCCAGCGACGAGGCTTCTACTGAATCTCCCGTCTCCTCTGCCTTCGAGCCGATATGGCTCGGGAACGTGAAAATCCGGAACCGGATCTTCGTTCCGGCTCACACCACCAACTTTGGCCTCGAGCACATGCCGACCGATACCCATGTCGCCTATCACGAGGCTCGAGCCCAGGGCGGGGTCGGCCTCATCATCATGGAATCACTCCGGGTGCACCCGACCAGCCTTGGGAGATCCCAGGGTCTCGCCGCCTATGACCCTCGCTGCGTCGCCCCACTCTCACGCGTTGCCGGCGCTGTACAGGCGCACGGTGCGAAAATCTTCGGCCAGATCATCCATCTCGGGCGCCAGATCGACGGAGATGCGCTCCGGCTTCCGTCGTGGGGGCCATCATCCATTGCGTGGGATGCGGCGTCGACCGCACCCCACGTCATGAACCAAGACGACATCAGTTCCGTCGTCGACGGGCACGTGATCAGCGCCCGCAACGTGCTCGCCGCTGGATTCGATGGACTCGAGGTCCATGTCGGGCACGGCCACCTTCTCCAACAGTTCTTGTCGCCGGCAACGAACGAACGCTCCGACATGTATGGCGGTTCCGAGTCCAATCGGATGCGCTTCGCCATCGAGGTGCTGCGCGCTGTTCGCGAGGAGATCGGCCCCGACGCATGTATGGGGATTCGCGTCAGCGCCGACGAGTACGCACCGGGTGGGCTCACCCTTTCGGACATGCAGCGCATCGTGCCGATCGTCGCCGGACAGGTCCCGATCGACTTCGTCAATGTGTCCCATTCGGCGTATCACGGCAGCTACTCGCTCTCGACCCAGATGGCCGACATGAGCTTCCCGATGGACGCGTTCCGCCACCTGGCTCCCCAGATACGGACAAGTCTGCGAGCTGCCGGGCACTCGATGCCGGTCATGGCGGTGTGCAAGTTCCGCTCGATCAGCGACGCCGAGTCCGTCTTGAGCGCCGGCGATGCCGACCTCATCGGCATGGCCCGGGCCCATATCGCTGATCCGGCGCTGGTGAACAAGGCGCGCGACGGACGGGCGGCCGAGACCCGCTCCTGCGTTGGATGCAACCAGGGTTGCGCTGGCTTCCTCGAGAAGGGCCTACCGATCACCTGCGTCGTGAACCCAACGGTCGGTCGCGAGCGGAGCTGGAACGTCGATCCCGCAGTGGACCGTGCCGAACCATCGAAGCGGGTCGTTGTCGTCGGTGGTGGCCCGGCTGGGCTCGAGGCGGCATGGGTCGCAGCAGCGCGCGGGCAGTCCGTCGAGCTGTTCGAGAGCAGTGAGCACCTCGGTGGCCAGATGCGCTTGCTCGAACACATGCCGAAACGGCACGACTTTCTCACGATGATCGAGCAGCAGATCGCAGCGTGCGAACGACACGGGGTGACGATCCGAACCAGCACACCGTTCACACTCGATGCGTCGCAGGGCGACATCGATCACGTGGTGATCGCCACGGGAGCCCGACCCTGCGCGGTCGAGTTCCCAGAAGGAGGCTCGGGACTGACCCTGGCCGACGCGCTGGCCGCCGAGATCGTCCCGGG
>CAZYLX010000467.1:0-3618 GCA_964648595.1 uncultured Acidimicrobiaceae bacterium | reverse complement strand
CCGCGGCTACTCCCCCGAGATCTGGATCGACGGGCCACTGACACGAGCCTTGCGTGAGGGATCACTCCTCTACCTCGAGGAGATCAACCGCATCCCGGAAGAGACGCTGAATCTGTTGGTAACGGTGATGTCCGAGGGGGAGCTGACCATCCCGAGGCTCGGCCGGATCGAGGCCCACCCCTCGTTCCGTCTCGTTGCCGCCATGAACCCGTTCGACTCCGTCGGCACCGCTCGTATCTCTGGTGCGATCTACGACCGCGTCTGCCGAATCGCCATGGACTACCAGTCAGAAGACGACGAGCGCTCAATCGCGAATCGCGAGGTACCAAACAGCGATCCGGTGTTCGCGTCCAACGCTGTCGAACTGGTTCGCGCCACCCGAAACCATGTCGATGTTCGGGTCGGCTCGTCGGTTCGTGGAGTCGTCGACCTGCTGCTCTTGAGCGGCCGCCTCGGAGAGCTGCGGGGCCTTCCCCCAGACCATTTCGATGTCGGGCTCGATGCGGCACTCACCGCGCTCTCCGGTCGCATTCGCCTTCATGACTCGGCGGGCCGAACCCCAGAATCGGTCATCACCGAGCTGTACCAGTCGATCATGCAACGTCCGCCGAGCGAGGCGAGCGAACCAGAGAACGATCAGGGTTCAGACCCGGGAAAAGCCCACCGCCCTCCGGGGGCGGAACCGATGACGACCGGATCCTGACCGGCGAAGAGGCACAAGAAGCGTTGAAGGAGGAGCGACGGCGCTCGATCAGTCGCCGCGATCTCCAGCGCGACGAGAACTTCGCCGACATCTCCCCACAGTTGGGAGAGGTCGATCCAGCCGCATTCGAGGAGTTACTCGACCAGGCGCCAGATGACGCGCTCGAGCTGCTGGCGAAGATGACCCAAGCCACAGACCGAGAGCTCGCGGCATTGTCGAAGCGGCTCGCCGGCCGAATCGTGCTGGACCTGGCACGAACCGGAACAGTGAAGAGCCGTGGTGTTGGACGCTTGGTTCGCCGGCCGGCGACGCCGAACTCGACAGATATCGACCTCGATGCCAGCCTCGATGCAGTTGTCGAGGCACGAGCCATTGGGCGCCGTCCATCGTTGGAAGATCTTCACGCGGTCCAATGGCAGCGGCCGGCAACGGCCATCTGCCTGCTCGTCGACCGTTCGGGTTCGATGAACGGCGAGCGTCTGGCCAGCGCTGCGTTGGCCGCTGCCGTGTGCGCGTGGCGAGCGCCCGATCACTTCGCCGTGCTGGCATTCGGGGACCGAGTGCTCGAACTCAAGGGCTTGGCCGAGACCAAGGCACCGGAGACACTGGTCGCCGAGGTGCTGGCGCTCCGTGGCCACGGCACCACAGATGTGGCGTTGGCCCTTCGAGCCGCCCAGCAACAGCTTCGCCCATCCGCCGCCACACGACGCCTCACGATCCTGTTGTCCGATGCCGAGGTCACCACCGGCGACGACCCCGTTCCCGTCGCCTCAGCGCTCGACGAGCTCATCGTGCTGGCCCCGGCCGATGAGCCAGAACACGCTCGTGCTCTCGTCGCCGCTGCCGGCGGACGTCTGGCCGAAGTCGCGGGACCATTGTCTGTGCTCGACGCGCTGCGTCGCGTCGTCGAGTGACCCAGGCGGTGGGCATGCAGATGGTTGAGCGGTGTCGTGATTGCTAGGCGCCTCGTCCCCGACCGGGCCCTGCGGACCGAGCGCAACGGCGGGGTTCTGTTCGGTGGTCAACCGTTCCGGGTGCTGACCCTGAGCACCAATGGTGCGTCGATTGTCCGCTCGTGGTTCGCTGGACAGCAACCGCAGGGAATCGCGGAGACCGAGTTGGCGGCTCGTCTCATCGAGGCCGGTTTGGCCCACCCACAGGCTGAGCCGACAGCAGCTCGGTTCGATGTCGTGATTCCGTTCCGGGGAACCATCGACGAGCTGCACTCGACCTTGGCCGATCTCGAGGCAGAGTCGATCACCGTGGTCGACGACGGCAGTGATCCGCCGCTGCCGCACGTCGAGGGTGTCGACGTGGTGCGTCATTCGACCTCGAGCGGCCCTGCGGCAGCGCGCAACACCGGATGGCGCCACGTCGTCGAGAAGGCTTCGGATCCGGGCGACCTCGTGGTCCTCTTCCTCGATGGTGGGGTGAAGATCACCCCAGGGGCGCTGGAGACGCTGGCCGGCCATTTCGAAGATCCCGAGGTCGCTGCCGCTGCACCACGCGTTGCGTCTACCCCTGGTCCTGCTCCGCTGGAGCGCTATGAGGTGTTCTTCTCACCGCTTGACCTCGGTCCTCATCCATCGTTGGTCGGCCCGAGTCGATCGATCACCTACGTGCCGACGGCGTGCTTGGCCATACGCGCCTCTTCGTTGGTGGAACTCGACGGGTTCGACGAAACGTTCCGATACGGAGAGGACGTGGACCTGGTGTGGCGACTCGCCGAAGAACAGCAGGTTCGCTATGAGCCGATGGCTGTGGTGTACCACGCCCCACGGGCATCGGTTCTGGCCTTTGCTGAACAGCGATTCCGGTACGCAAGCGCTGCCGCACCGCTCGCGTCAAAGCACCCGACAACCGGATCACCGTGGCGACCATCGCTGCTTGGCGCCGTCGGCATCACGGCATCGCTCCTCGGTCACAGCGTGTTTGGAGCAGCGGTTGGATTCCTTCCGACACGCACACTCGCCGGTCGGTTGGCCGGCACGGCGACACCCGTTTCGACCGCCTTCCGTCTGTCCGGCCTCGGGCACGGCTGGGCTGCTCGATCCTTCGCCGAGAACGTAGGGCGAAGCTGGATCGTGCTGAGCGCCGTCGTGGTCGCGAGACCGTCGTTCCGGCGGCGCGTGGCCATCTGGCTTGTCGCCGGTTGGCTCCGCCGAATCACTTCCACCCGGTCACCGCTGTTGCTCGGCATTGGCGTGGTCGACGACGTCGCCTACGGCGTGGGCACCGCAATCGGCGCATGGCAGGAACGATCCTTGCGCACAGTGCTTCCCAAGATCACCCGCTGGGTGTGATGGCCTGAACGGCGTCAGCTCGCGGTGAGCTACTGGTCGGCGTTCAGGTGCAGGAACAGGTCGAGCAACTGCCCATTCGAGAGGTGTGTGACGTTCAGGTCGTCGGCTTGTTCGGCAACCGCAGATTCGTCGGTGACGATCGCGATGGGCCATTCCTCTGGGTAGCCATCGACGATCGTTGTGATGATCGAACTGGTCGCAACTGCGTCGTCAGCGATGCGCACACGGACGGCTCGCGAAACAGGAAGAGAGTCTTCCCCGCCAACGGCTCGTTGGAACACCACATCGGCTGCTGCTCCGCTGTCAGCGGTGAGGGCACCAAGATACCGACCCAGGGCGTCTCGCCGAGCGGCGACGTCGAGATGCGGCCAACCGAGTCCGGCGACGCCGTCGCCATCGATCAGGAGCACGACATCGGGGACGGTGATCACGTGGCGGGCGATGGACTCTTCGTCGGAGAGATTGTCAGGCGCTTCGATACGGCGACGCCCACCCGCTGCTGGTTCGTCGGCGGTGTCGACATCAGCTGCTTCTGGGTCGTCATCAGCTTGTTCTGTGTCGACTGCTCGGGCACCAACCGCCTCGCTGTCCATCGTCGAATCGAGATCGTGC
>CAZYLX010000466.1:0-3618 GCA_964648595.1 uncultured Acidimicrobiaceae bacterium | reverse complement strand
GCGACCTTCCCTGTTGTTTCCCGAGAGCAGCTGATCAGCCGGCCAGCGCTCCGGTGACGGCATCGACCATGGGCCAGGTTCGTCACCGACACGATCGCATCGGCTTCGGCGGTTATCGGCGTTCGCACTGGTGCGACGCGGCTTGACCAGAGTAGGCGCACCCTGACGCCGTGGTGGCCCAGCGTGCGAGCTATCTCACCAGGGTTCGGATACCGCAGTAATGCCCGGACTCGAGCCGGGTCACCCGCTCGGGCACGCCTGGCGAACGAGCAGCCGAGCGGCGTCACCGCAACTCGACCCGGCGCAGCGCACCGGGTTCGAGCTCGAACTCCTCGTCGCCGATCGCGATCTTGATCGTGCGCACCGCGCCCTCGCGCGAAGTGATGCTCATCGTCTTGGCCGACATCTCGCACTGCACCCATCCGCCCCGGTACTGCATCTCGAAGCGCAGCCACTCCAGCTCGTCGGGGATAGCCGGGTCGAAGCGGAGCATGCCATCCCTGGTGTCGAGCCCAGAGAAGCACCGCTGGACGAGATCGACGGTTCCGGCCATCGCACCGAGGTGGATGCCCTCGGCGGTGGTGCCGCCCTGGACATCGGCGATGTCGGAGTGGAGCGCCTCCTGGAACGCCGCCCACGACCGCGTGCGGTCGGACCTCGCCAGCACGTAGGACTGCACGACGCGACTCAGCGTCGAGCCGTGTGAGGTACGGGGCAGGTAGTAGTCGACGTTGCGCTGGATCAGATCGTCTTGCCACTCGTAGCCGAGGCCGGTCAGGATGTCGGCGATCTCCTGTTCGGACAGCAGGTAGAACAGCATCAGCACGTCGGCCTGCTTGGAGACCTTGTAGCGGTTTGTTGTGTCCCCCTCGGCCTCGAGGATCCGGTCGAGACGCTGGATATTCCCGTACCGTGCCCTGTACCCCTCCCAGTCGAACTCCTCGAGCCGCTCGTAGCCCTCGAACTGGCTGATGATGCCGTCGTGGAACGGCACCAGCATGCGGTCGCACAGCTCCTGCCAACGCGCGAGCTCCTCCCGCCTAATGGCGAGCTTCTCCCACAGCTCGCGACGCCGGAACTCGGGCACGACCTCGAGCGCCTCTTGTGCCCGCTGGAGCAGCCACACGACCATGACGTTCGTGTACGCGTTGTTCCGCAGCCCCGGCTCGTCGGAGTTGGGATAGCAGTCGTGGTACTCGTCCGGGCCCATGACACCCCGGATCTCGAAGCGGTGCAGGGCCTTGTCGTAGGTCGCGATGCTCGCCCAGAAGCGGGCGATCTGGACCAGCATCTCGGCGCCCTGGAACGCCATGAACTCCACATCGTCGGTCGCCTCGAAGTACTTCCAGATGTTGTAACCGATCGCGAGGTTGATGTGCCGCTGTCGGTGCGACTTGTCGGGATGCCAGTGACCCGATTGCGGGTTGAGGTGGACGGTCTGGGTCTCCTCGCGTCCGTTGCTGCCGCTCTGCCACGGGTACATCGCACCTTCGTAGCCCTCCGCGGCCGCCGCACGGGTCGCCGCCGCGAGCCGTCGGTACCGGTACTGCAGCAGCGCCTTGGTCAGGTCGGGCATGTGCAGGGTGAGGAACGGGAAGATGAAGAGCTCGTCCCAGAAGATGTGGCCCCGGTAGGCCTCGCCGTGCCAGCCCCGGGCGGGGATGCCGACATCGCGGTCGATGGTGTGCTTCGACGCTGTCTGCAGCAGGTGGAACACGTGCAGGTTGAGGATGCGACTCGTCTCCTCGTCGGCCTCGGACTCGAACTGGAAGCGTCGCCACAGGTGATCCCACGAGAGCACATGAGCGCCGAGCATCACCTGGAATGAGCCGAGAAGGGCGAGGTGCTCGCGAGCCTCGAGCCCCGGCTCGCTGATGGCGCGGTCACGCGAGGAGAAGACCGTGACGAGCTTCTCGACAGAGATCGACTCGCCCCGCTCAACCTCGATCTGGATGTCCTGCCCGATCCAGCCCTCCGACTCAGAGGTGGTCCGCTCGGTGCGCACCGGCGACCCGCTATCGACGACATACGTCCGCGCCGCCATCGCGACCGTCACCCGTGATTGCGTGGTGCGCACCATCACCGAGATGCCGTCATCGCCGACTGGACGCGTCTCGATCGGCTCGAAATGCCGGCTCTCGAGGCTGCGGTAGCGAGGCACACCGGCGTTGACGACCGTGCCGTCGAGCGCAGACCGCACGACGATGCCCCCCGACCAGTTCTCGGCCCGAAACGCAGTCTCGAGACCGGCAACGTGTGGGTCGCGCATCGAGACGAACCGTCGCTGGTTCACCAGCGTGCGGCGGTCACGCCCGTCGATCCAGACGAACGATCTCATGAGGACACCGCGTCCGACGTCGAGCTCGAGCTCGTAGTTCTCGGTCGAGCCGTCCTCGATCGAGAACCACGTGTCGTCGTCGGCCATCCGGAACTGCAGCGGCAGCCAGTTCGGCGCGTTGACGAGATCCTCGTTCTCGATGACGCGCCCCGACATCTCGGTGCCGAGACGGTTGTACAGCCCGGCGAAGTACGTGCCCGGGTAGTGAACGTCGCCGGCGACGACCTCGGGCGCCGCGCCCCGAGTCGCGAAGTACCCGTTGCCCAGCGTGCAGAGCGCCTCTCGCAGCCCCTCCTCGGCGGGGTCGTACCCTTTGTAGGTGAGCAGCCAACGGCTCATGCCTTCCTCCCAGACACGCGGGTCCGGAGCTCGTCGAGGAAGAGCCGGACCTCGTCGGGGTCGTCGAGGGCGTACTTCGCCCTCGTGGGTCGGTCCTCGCGCCCGACCACGATCCCGAGCCCGCGATGCTCGAGCTCGCGGAACGCGTCCTCGTCGGTGACGTCGTCACCGACGTACACCGGCAGCACCTCGGGCACGTCGAGACCCATCTCGGCCAGCAGCCAGCTCAGCGCCGTGCCCTTGTCCCACGCGATGTCGGGGCGCAGCTCGAAGATCATCTTGCCGACGGCCACCCGCAGCGACGGGTGCGCCGGCGCGATCCGCTCGACCGCCTCGGCGACGGTGGCGTGGTGCTCCTCCGGCACCTGGCGGTAGTGCACCGCGATCCCGTATCGCTTACGCTCGATGTTGGAGCCGGGGACGGCAGCGAGTGCGTCCCGGAGCTCGCCCTCGGCAGCCTCGAGCTCCGGCAGGAAGGCGTCGAAGCGGTCGAGGTCGCCGCCGGCGGCGTCGCCCGACGGCGTCCGGATGTCGAAGCCATGGCTCCCGGCGTAGTAGAGGCCCGGAACCCCGACCTTGCTGATCACGTCATCGGCGTCGCGCCCGCTCAGGATGGCGACGGTGGCAGCGGTGGCGGCGAGCTCCTCGAGGGTGGCGCGCCCCTGGTCGGACAGCACGGCGAGGTCGGGATGCTCCACGATCGGTGTGAGCGTGCCGTCGTAGTCGAGGAAGACGGCGGGTCGCAGGTTGCCGAGCGCCGACCAGAGTTCGTCGGAACGTGCCGACGGGAGCGTGGCAGCGTCCAGGAGATGACTCCCCGTGATCGTGACGTCGGCCAGGTCCGGGACGACGACATCGGCGCCTGACGCGGCGAGGGCGCCGGCCTGATCCAACCGATCGAGGCCGATGACGAGCGCGAACCCGCCGCGACGCCCGGCCTC
>CAZYLX010000465.1:0-3644 GCA_964648595.1 uncultured Acidimicrobiaceae bacterium | reverse complement strand
GAGCGAGCGGCCCCGTGACCGAGTGAGCCGTTGCGCTGACCTGCAGTGCCGCTGCCCCGTGGTTCACCGGGTGCCAGACTCGGCTCCATGATCTCCGTTCACATCATGTACCCCAAGACCGAAGACTCGACGTTCGACATGGACTACTACACGTCCTCTCACATGCCCATGCTGTCCAATGCGATCGGCGATGCCTGCACCGCGTGGGGAGCAACGACTGTCAAGGCCGGGCCGTGGGCTGCTATTGGTTGGGCAACGGTCGAGAGCCAGGAAGCCTTCGACGCTGCGATGGCCGAACATGGCGGCGCGATCTCGGGGGTGACATCCCCAACTACACCAATGTCACCCCCGAGATGATCATCGGCGACGTCGCTCGCTGAGTCAGAAAGGGTCCGCGGGGCCCAGCGTTGTGCGAAGAAGCGCCAGCGCCGCATGCTTGTTGAGGGGTTCATTGCCGTTGCCGCACTTCGGTGATTGCACGCACGAGGGGCATCCGGTGCTGCAAGGACAGGCATCGAGGAGTTCAGCGGTGGACCCAAGGTGGCGATCAGCCGCGCCGTAGGCCAGGTCGGCAACACCGGCCCCGCCCGGGTAGCCGTCGTAGATGAACACCGTCGGTAGGCCGGACTGCGGGGCCGCAGCAATCGATACGCCTCCGACGTCCCAACGGTCGCAGATTGTGAACAGCGGGAGCATGCCGATGGCGGCGTGTTCTGCGGCGTGGAGTGCTCCCGGCAGCTGCGCATCGCTGACGCCGGCTTGGGCAATCACGTCTGGCTGCCACTCGTACCAGATCGCCGTTGTGTTCAGTTCCTGAGGGGGGAGGTCGAGATCGTGGCGCTCCTTCGGCTCGCGGCGACCGACCTCTTTCACTTGGTAGCCGGTGACCTGGGTGGTCACGGTGACCATGCCGAGGTGCAGCCGTGATTCGCCGACCCGTTTGTCGACGCCGTTGTCCGTGACGTCAATGCGGATCGCCGTGGAGGCTTGGGTCCAGGTGTTGCTGCTGTCGCGAACCACGGTGGCTTGACGCAGGTGGAGGTCGAGATCGACCACCTTCCATGGTTGCCCGCGGTGCAGGTAGATGGCGCCGGGATGCACGATGTTTGCCGCTCGCCCGGCGTCGACCGTCCCGATGAGTTGACCACCCGCGTCGACGATCCTGACCTCGCCGCCAGATGCTGAGCGAAGGCTGATGGTGTTGAAGGGAATACCTCGCCCGGCCCAGAACGCCTTGGGAACATTGCGGGGATCGGGCCGAAGCTTGAGTTCGTCGTCGAGTACGAGTCGACGAACGCCGTCATCGAGTTCGGTCCACCATTGATCGTCTGAATGTCGCAGCGGCAGTTCGTACGCCGCGCATGTCAGGTGAGGATCCATGATGTTCGGGTTGTCGATGTTGACCACCGCTGGCTCCGGCGGCCGTTGGAACAGATCCTTCGGATGGGTGGCGAACCATTGATCGAGCTGGTCGTCGCCGGCGATCAGCACCGCCAACGATTCCTGGCCGTTCCGGCCCGCTCGGCCGATCTGTTGCCAGAACGAGGCGATCGTGCTGGGGAAGCCACAGAGCACCGTGGCATCGAGGCCGCCGATGTCGACACCGAGTTCGAGTGCGCTGGTCGCCGCAACCGCTCGGATCCGGCCTTCAGCGAGATCGTCTTCGATCTCGCGTCGCTCGGTCGCGAGGTATCCGGAGCGATAGGAACGGATGGTGTCACCGAGTTCGGCGGGCAGTGCTCTGGTGACACCGGCAGCGACGCGTTCGGTCAAGGATCGGCTGGAACAGAACGCGATGACCCGACGATCGTCGGAGACCAGCTCGGCAACCATGCGAATCGTTTCGGTGGCCGGCGACTGCCGGATGCCGCGCTCGGCATCGACCAGTGCCGGTTGGATCAAGGCAACGTGGCGCGGTGCGCAGGGAGATCCGTCGTTGGTCACGGCGGTGACCGGCTTGCCACAGAGGTCCTCAGCCAACCTTGCCGGCTCGCCGATGGTCGCTGAGCAGAAGATGAACGTTGGGTCGGCGCCGTAGAGGGCGCACGCTCGGCGGAGTCGCCGCAAGACATGGGCAACGTGGGTGCCAAAGATGCCACGAAGGACATGGAGCTCGTCGATCACGACGTACTCCAGACGCTTCAGGAACGTTGCCCACTTCGCATGATGGGGGAGCAGCCCGTAGTGGAGCATCTCGGGATTCGTGAGGACCACGTTGGCGTGGTGTCGAGCCCAAGTCCGCTGGTCGCGGGGTGTGTCTCCGTCGTAGGTGACCGCCTGCATGCGGTCGACCCCCAGCTGGCCGAAGGCGCGAAGTTGATCTTGAGCCAAGGCTTTGGTCGGATACAGAAGAAGCGACGTACCCGAGCGCAGCCCGCCCTCGACAGCTTCGGCGATCGGCACCTGGAAGACCTTGCTCTTGCCAGATGCGGTACCTGTCGCAATGACAACCGATTGGCGGGATCTCGCGAGATCGATGCCCTCCGCTTGATGGGACCAGAAGCCGCCACTTGGTCGAAGATGATCGAGCGAGGTCGGCAGCGTCTCAGACAGCTCACGGACTCGAGCGGTGCGGGCGGGGAGCGTCTCGCCGTGCACGAGGCGCCCATCGCTCTCGAGTCGCTCGAGGAAGTCGGCAATTGTTGGTGTGGCGATGACCGACACGATGGCGAAGGATACCGCGCGATCGTCGTCTCGAACGAACGTTCGTTGTGCGCTCCTGCTCCTGGTCGACGTTCAATTCGAGCTCCCACGCGCCGACGAGACCAACATGAGTTCGTTCTCATCGGTTCAAGCAGAAGAAGCTCTCCAGCAGATTCGCCCGCCGGCGTTGGCGCATCGTGAGGCTCATGAGTGCGCCTCGGCGTTGATGGTCGGCGATGTTCCCGCCTGCTATCGCGCCTTCTCCGAGGCTGTGACCTGGGAGGACCGCTGGTTCTGCCTCGAGCACATGGCTTCGCAATCCGTCGATCGGGCCCTCGTCGACGCCTGGGTCGACGGTTGGCCAGATCACCCGCTGCCACTCTTGGTTCGGGCCGCGATCGATGCGTTCGGGCCCGGCTCGGCAGCATCTGACCTGGACTGCATCACACAGATCGAGCCAGAGAGCCCTCTTGGTTTCGGTCTGCAGATCGTTGATCTGGCCTCCCGGGGATCCGGCGACCTCGAGCATCCGCTCGGTCAGATGTTGGCCATCGAGCCGCTGTACGAACCACACGCGCGGTATCTCCGGAGCCTGGGACCGGACGCTGGCGGTGACATCGAGGCAGTGATCGGATTCGCTCGCTCCGTCAATGATGTCGTGCCCGCCGGATCACCTCTGAGGGCGATGGTGCCGCTCGCTGCGGTCGAGGTGATGGTGGCTGAGAGACCAGCAGACCACCTCGCATGTCTGGATGGCTACGACCTGCGTGACGCCATGATGATGGCGGCCGGCCAGTCCGTTTTCCATCCTCACTTCGTCGGTCCCCCGTCGATTCCCGGGATCAAAGCCATGACGGCATTCGTCGTCGGGTTGATGCTGCTGGGCGAAGATGACTTGGCGCTCATGCTGCATCGGAGGCTCGAGAACACGTTTGCTGACTGGCCGCTCTCGGTGCTTGCACCCCCCTCGACGGGCTCATGGCTCGAACTTGGCCGACGCA
>CAZYLX010000464.1:0-3645 GCA_964648595.1 uncultured Acidimicrobiaceae bacterium | reverse complement strand
CCACGCCTTGCGATCGCTGCTGAGAGGTATAGCCACGTCAATGGCCGATCCGGACTGGGCGAAAATGTTTCCGACGCTGCTCCTGCTCACCCAGCATTCCCCCGGGATCGCCAAGGTCATGGCTGCCAATCAGGCCGAAAAGATCAGTGTGCTGCAGGCGGTGCTAGCGCTCGGCGTGGCCGAGGGGGCTGTGCCCGCCGACCTCGACCCGACAATGGTCGGCCACTCGCTTGTTGGCCCCTTGTTGATGGCGTCGGCGACCGACCTCGCCCTCGACAGCCTCGAATTGGCTGACTACCTGACCGAACGCTTCATTGCGTCCTACGTCGGCGAAGGAATGAATGAACTCGGCGGAGCTGCGATGGCACGAGAGGCCGTCGTCGGTGGAGCATCTGCCGGATTGGTCTTCGATCCGATCCCGGGACACGAAGTTGCGGGCGCCGCTCTTGATGCGACGCTCACTGCTCGCAGGAGCAGCCGTGAGCCACGTTTCGGGCCCTGACTAGGGTCGAAAACTTGCGATGCCTAGGCACATGAACAGCTACCGAAAGAGAACAATGACTGGCATAGCTTCGACTCAAACGTACGAAATCAGCACCTCGGTTCGAAGGCTGCGCTTTCTGAAGTTCATGCTCTCGCGAAAGCGCTCGGTCGTGATGATCAACTTCCTGGTTTTTCGAGAGAAAGCCACCGGTGCGTTCGAAGGAAGAAGCGGCTGGGAAGCTGCACAATCTTTCCTTGCGGAAATGGACAGGATTCAAACGAATCTTGGCTGGCGAAACGTGTGGACCGGACGGGTGGAGCTGCAACTCTTGGGCGAGGCCGACCCAACAATCGAAGTGTTCTCGCTGATCGAATACCCGAGTCCACGCGCGCTTCTCAGGTTCATTACCGCCCGCAACGTAGACATGTCAGGTCGAGACGCCGGACTGTTGGGGCAGCTATATGTTCACTCAACCACTGAACAGGAGCCCGACACCGTTCCACAGCCGCTGTCTCCGCAACCACAGACTGACTGGCAAGCTAGAGCTGAAAAGCTGGGCATCTCTGAAGACCGCTTTGCCCAGTTAATGCGGCTGCCCGCCGACCAACCCCTCGAGCTCGTACAACTACTGCGCTTCGACGATCAGAGCAGCAGCCAGCGTCTTCCGGAAGGCAACTTGCGATGGAGGGGCAACCTAGGCCAGACGCTCATGGGGCTTTGTGAGCCTCCCTTCAATGAAATGACAATCACGCGCTGTGAAGGCCCACAGGGACTGTTGGAAGCACCGCGGCAAGAACCCGCTGACCTGCAGGGACGCTGGGCCTACGGCGCAACCACCCTGAGCGCCTTCAAGAGCTAGCCCCAACAGCCAAATCGACCTTTCCTTCCGGAGAGGTAGACACGTTGAGCAAGCGCATATCGACCGAGCACCGATCGGAAGCCACCCGCTCTGTATCAATCAGGCACTTATTCGCTACTGGGCTACGAGGCCAGTATGGCCGCTCATAATCTGCAAATTGAGGGCCCTGATTGTTCGAGAAGACGTGAGAGTCGTCCTAGACGCTTTGTGGCGGCCCCTCGATCGTCAAAGCGGCTGGCCGCGCTCTTCTGAGTAGGGGGACACAGTCCGTCCAAATTTCGCTCTGCGGCGGGGCGGCGCTAGTTCTGGCTCGTGGACGAACGACGAGTTGATCTGTGCTGAGCTCGACCATGTCGGCGTCGTCGAACGCATCAACAATTGTCGCTAGGTGCTCCTCGAAACAAGCCATCAGCTCGTCGTTCGTGATGTTGCCTGTTGCCACGGTCGCTGAGCCACTCGGAGAGGGGACGCTCTGGCGCCGTGGAGCGAACAGTGGTTCTGGTGGGTGCAGCTCCAGAACCTGCCGCTGACGTTCGGATGGCCTTCCCAAGGGCCCGACGTCTACTGATCGCTCGCTGTCGAGGAGCACTTCTATCTCGTGTGGCCGATGCTCGTTCTGTTGGTCCCGCGCCGGCTGCTCGCGACGACCGCCGTCGTCATAGTGGTCGCAGCATTCGTGATACGAGTAGCGATGATGAGTCAGGGTTGGGACATCTACTACTTCACAGGATCCCGAATGGACACTCTTGCCCTCGGCGCCTTGATCGCGGTCAATGAGCGAACGATCCGTACAGATTCGGTGATGTGGCACCGACGTTTCCTCGGACTGATGGTTGTTGCCGGGCTGCCGGTCGCAGGCATCCTTGCGACCGTTGGGGGAGCGGGCGACGGCATGCTCCAGGCCGTTCGCTATTCCCTACAGGCTGCCGCCTACTGCGGAGTGGTCGGAGCCGCGATCACCGCTGCCGATGGATCGGCGATCGCCTCGCTACTGCGTTCTCGGCTCCTGGTGTTCACCGGGGCGATCAGCTTTGGGCTCTACGTCTATCACCGAAGCGCCTACGCCTTGGTGAACGAGCAACTGGGCTCGCTCGACTTGCTGCTGCGAGGCTTCCCTGGCGTCACCTTGGCCTTTGTGTTCGCTTACCTCAGTTCCCGGTTCGTCGAAGCCCCATTCCTTCGCCTCAAACGTCACTTCTGACTCTCGATCACACACTGCAACACGATCTCGGGAGGTGAACGACGTTTGGTTCGTGGACGCGTTCTGTCGGACTTCTCGTCCAGGAGCGGCGCTGTCGCCCGGCGTGTTCGACGCCGTGGCAGACTGGCGTTGTGACTGCTCCTGATGCCGCGTCGAACCAACTGATCGAGACGATCCGGTCGTCGGTGATCGGCAAGGACGAAGCTGTTGACGGTCCCTTCGGGCCCCGGCCCGTCATCTACGCCGACTACACCGCTTCCGGCCGCTCGCTTTCCTTCATCGAGGATTACCTTCGCCGGGCCGTGCTGCCGCTGTACGCCAACACCCACACCGAATCATCGGGCACCGGCTTGCAGACCACTCGCTTTCGCGAAGACGCGCGGCGGATCATTGCCGAATGTGTCGGGGCCACAGATGAACACGCCGTCCTCTTCGCCGGCAGTGGGTCGACCGCGGCCATCGCCAAGCTGATCGGAGTGCTCGGACTCCGTGTTCCTTCGACGTTGGACGACGAATTCGGATTCACCGCTTCGATTCCCGACGACCAGCGGCCCGTGGTCTTCATCGGCCCATTCGAGCATCACTCCAACGAGCTTCCCTGGCGAGAGTCGATTGCCGATGTGGTCACCATCGCCGAGGATGCCGACGGCCATGTCGACCTCGCTGATCTCGCCACTGCGCTGAATCGCTACGCCGATCGACCGCTGAAGATCGGGTCGTTCTCAGCGGCATCGAATGTCACGGGCATCGTCACCGACACCGTCGCTGTGTCATCCCTGCTTCATCAACACGGTGCCTTGGCCTTCTGGGACTACGCCGCGGCGGCGCCATATGTCGGGATTTCGATGACGGCACCGTCGGACGCTCCACAGGGCTATCTCGATGCCATCTTCATCTCGCCGCACAAGATGATCGGTGGGCCAGGCACGCCCGGCTTGTTGATTGCTCGACGAGAACTCTTCACCAACCGGGTGCCGGTGGTGCCAGGGGGCGGAACCGTGAACTTCGTGAATCCCCATGAACACGACTACTTGACCGACATCGAACATCGCGAGGAGGGCGGCACCCCCGCCATCATCGAGTCGATACGGGCCGGTCTCG
>CAZYLX010000463.1:0-3649 GCA_964648595.1 uncultured Acidimicrobiaceae bacterium | reverse complement strand
AGCCAAACCTCACAGTCTCGCAGAGCTGGACAGCACAGTCTCGCAGAGCTGGACAGCACAGTCTCGCAGAGCTGGATAGCACAGTCTCGCAGAGCTGGATAGCACAGTCTCGCAGAGCTGGAACTGGCTGGTTCTGCCGGGCTGAACCCGCGGGTTCGCCGGTCCGACTACGTTCCAGCGATGGCCCCCGTTTCAGGATCACTGATCCCGCCCGCAGACGCGATACAAATGCTTGCCGACCTCTCCAGCTCACCGACTCCCTATCACGCGGTGGAGCGGGCCCGGGCCTTGCTCGAGGGCGCAGGCTTCGCATCGGTCTCGATCGATGAACCACTGCCTTCTGGCGGACGATTCATGGCGTCGAGCGGCGGCCTGCTCATCGCCTGGGCGACACCCGCTGGTGGCGTTGAACCGGGCTACACCGTCGTTGGTGCCCACACCGACTCACCGAATCTCCGGGTACGGACCAATCCCGACGTCGCCTCGGCTGGATGGGAACAGGTCGGTATGGAGGTGTACGGCGGGGTGCTGGCCAATTCGTGGCTCGATCGCGATCTCGGGCTCGCTGGACGTGTGGTCGTCACCTCCGGTCGACCAGGAGCCGCATCGCCGGAGACCTCAGTCGTGCTGGTGCACGATGAGCGTCCACTGCTCCGGATCCCTCAGTTGGCGATCCACCTTGATCGCGAGATACGGGAAAAGGGCCTCTTGCTCGATCCCCAGAAGCACCTCGTTCCGCTCTGGGGGCTGGGTGAGGGCGATCCGGGAACGTTTGCCGACTACGTGGCCGAACGTGCCGGCGTCGAGGTCGGCGAGATCGTCTCTTGGGACTTGATGGCGTACGACACGCACGCACCGGCCATTGTCGGGCGCGATGGCGACATGATTGCCTCGGCCAGGATCGACAACCTCTTCTCGACGTTCTGCGGGGTCCACGCCCTCATCGAAGCCGCTGATTCACCCGGCGCTCGGGTTCCCGTGTTGGTGCTCTATGACCACGAGGAAGTCGGTTCTGAGTCGGCAACGGGGGCCGGTGGCGCCGTCCTGGCGAATGTGCTGGAGCGGATCTCCGCCGCAAATGGCGTCGACAGAACCGGGCATCTGGAAGCCCTCGCCCGCTCCCTCGTAGTCTCGGCTGACGGCGCCCACGCCACACACCCGAACTACACAGACAAGCACGAGCCGAACCACCGGATTGCCGTGAACGGCGGTGTGGTCGTGAAGCGGAACGCCAACCAGCGCTACGCATCGGACGCATTGAGTGAGGCCCCGTTCCGTTCCGCGTGTGCCTCGGCCGGTGTGCCGGTCCAGACCTACATCCATCGAAACGATCTCCCGTGCGGGTCGACCATCGGCCCGATCACCGCAGCGAGGCTCGGGGTTCCGACCGTCGATGTTGGAGCTCCGCAACTCGCGATGCACAGCATCCGTGAGATGGCAGGTGTCGCAGATATCGGGCATTTGACCCAAGCGCTGGCTGCCATGTGGCGAATGACCTGAGCGCCCACTAGCGTTCCGACTCGTTCTGAGGCCATGTGGCTTACGGGCGCGCCATCTCCATGGCACCCATCCAACCCCGAGGAGTACCCCCGTGGACGCAGTCCCCTATCTGGCCTTTGTGTCGGCACTTGCCGCACTGGGGCTGGCCGCCTTCTTCTTCCAAGACGTGAAGAAGGCGAGCCCCGGCAGTGAGCGCATGATCTTCCTGATGACGGAGATCCAGAAGGGTGCAAAGGCCTTCCTGAAGCAGGAGTACACCTGGGTCGCCGGCTTTGCTGCCGTGCTCGCCATCGTGCTCGCCGTCGTGATCGCCCCATTGGCGGCTGTCAGCTATCTTCTCGGCGCCGTTCTCTCTGCCGGAGCCGGCTACGCCGGAATGACCGTGGCCACCATGGCCAACGCCCGCACCACCGAGGCCGCGAAAGAAGGGCCTGGTAAGGCCCTGCCGATCGCGTTCCGTGGTGGAGCTGTGATGGGCTTCTCGGTCGCTGGTCTCGCACTTGGCGGGCTCATGCTCGTTTACATCGTCTTCGTGACGTGGCTCGAGGTGGATGACGCATTCGAGATCGTCACGGCCTACGGCCTTGGCGCGTCGACCATCGCGCTGTTCAGCCGCGTCGGCGGCGGTATCTTCACCAAGGCCGCTGACGTCGGCGCCGACCTCGTTGGCAAGATCGAAGCGGGAATTCCCGAAGACGACCCTCGCAACCCGGCAACCATCGCCGACAATGTCGGCGACAATGTCGGCGATGTCGCCGGTATGGGTGCCGATCTCTTCGAGTCATACGTCGGTTCAATCATCGCTCCGATCTCGTTGATCGCGTTCGCCAGCGGCATCGCGGCAACCGACGCCGGCGACGCCGGAGTCGTCGAGTTCCTGGTCTTCCCGATGTTCGTTGCGTTCATCGGCATGATCGGCTCGATCATCGGATCCTTCATGGTCAAGGGAGGCGACTCCACCGATTCGAAGGCGCTTTCCAAGGCTCTGCATCTCGGTACGAACGTGGCAATGGGTATCACTGCTCTCGGTGTGCTCGCCGGCGCCTATTGGATCTTCGGTGGCGATGAGTTCGACAAGCCATGGGGCATCGCGGTCTCGGTCATCGGCGGCCTCCTGATTGGCTGGGGGCTCGGCAAGACCGCTGAGTACTACACCTCGGATCACTACGCTCCGGTCAAGAAGATCGCACAACAGACCGAGACTGGCCCGGCCACAACGATCCTCGGTGGTATCTCCTCCGGCATGGTGTCGGTCGCTGCTTCGGTCGCGCTGATTCTGATCGGTGTTGGTATCGCCTTTTGGGGCGGCGAGCAGACCTTCGGCGATGGTGAGATCGGTGGGCTGTATGGCATCGCCGTTGCCGCCATCGGCATGCTGGCGACGACGGGCGTCGTGGTGTCGGTCGACGCTTACGGTCCCTTTGCCGACAACGCGGGCGGCATCGCCGAGATGGCCGAGCTCGATCCTTCCGTCCGTGAAGTCACCGATGCACTCGATTCGCTCGGCAACACCACGGCCGCGATCGCCAAGGGCTTCGCTGTTGGCTCCGCTGCGCTCACCGCTCTTGCCTTGTTCAAGAGCTTCGAGTTCGCCGTTGCCAATGCTGATCCCAGCGCTGCGCTCAACCTCGACATCGGCGAGATCGACGTCTTCATCGGCCTCTTCATCGGCGCCGCGCTTCCGTTCCTCTTCGCCGCACTCACGATCGATGCTGTCGGTCGTGCCGCGCAGGAGATGATCGAAGAGGTTCGTCGTCAGTTCCGTGAGATTCCCGGCCTGCGTGAAGGCAAGGAGGGCGTGATCCCCGATTCGGCCCGCTGCGTCGAGATCTCGACGCAGGCTTCTCTCAAGGAGATGGTGATCCCCGGGTCGCTGGCCGTTGTTGTGCCGCTCATCGTCGGCTTCATCAGTGTCAACGCTCTCGGCGGGTTGCTCGCTGGTGCGCTCGTGACAGGCTTCGCTCTGGCCATCTTCATGGCCAACGCTGGTGGTGCGTGGGACAACGCAAAGAAGTACATCGAGGCAGGTGCCCACGGTGGCAAGGGTTCCGAGCAGCACAAGGCTGCTGTTGTCGGCGACACCGTTGGTGATCCGTTCAAGGACACCTCCGGTCCGGCGATGAACATCCTGATCAAGGTGATGACCATC
>CAZYLX010000462.1:0-3650 GCA_964648595.1 uncultured Acidimicrobiaceae bacterium | reverse complement strand
CACGAGTTCCGGGCGCCATCGGGCCACGTCACTCATGGATGAGGCTGCGCCGAATCCGAGTCGGGTGAGGACGTCGGGATCAGGACGTTGCTGGGGCGGAATGACGCCCTGGACCAGGCCGAGCCGGTGGAGGTGGCGCATCTTGGCCAAGCCCTGGAGCGCGGCTGCTCGGGGGCTGGACACGGCGCCGGCGTTGCCCATGGATGCTCGGTTGCCGAGCGAGAGGCCGGCGTAGTTGTGGGTGGGGCCGACCAGGCCATCGATGTTCACTTCGACCGTCACGGGGTTGCCCTTTCGCGAAGTTCAGCAGGAGCGTCGGAAGGGATGAGAGGCGAGGCGGCGAGGAGCGCCCCCGACTCGACACCGAGCGAAGCAGCTGTGGACGGTGTGATCTCGATCGTGTCAGCAGCAGCGCGGCCGTCGGCAGCGCCTTCTTCGGCAGCAGCGATGGGTACGTGGGCCGCTCGGAAGTTGTCGACCGAGGTCACGGCAACGAGCCCCCGTTCCATGCCAGGTGCGGACCTCGACAGTTCGTCAGTCACCGACGCCCGACCGTGATGACGGTTGCGACTCGTCATCGTTTCCGAGCGCTCGGCAACGAGGGTCGGCCCACCATCAATCGGGTCGTACATCCCGTTGGGGCGGAGGCCTTCCTGCATCAGGAGTCGAAACGCGGGGAGCGAGGCTCGGTTGACCGGCCCCAGTGAGTCGAGCACGGGAGCGGTGACAGGCAGCCGGAGATCGGCGAGGTCACTCAGCCGATCGGGATCGTCAGCGAGGGCGGATTCAGCTGCTTCCGAATCGGGCCACGCTGTCGCGAACTGGCCCCCGAAACAGTCCCAGAACGGAGCAGAGCCGTCATCGTCGAATCGACCCCGAACGTGCGAAGCGATCGTCGAAGGCACCTGTCGCTGGACCTGGTGGATGAACATGAGCCGACCGCGAGACAGCAGGGCGCCGAAGCCCCGCCCGCGAGACGATGGCGCGAGATAGCTCGAGTTCAGCTCGGTACGAGTCCACGGAACCGACGAGCTCAACATGTCGAGACCGAGTCCATCGCCGCTCGTCACGACCTGCACCGCCAAGTTGGGCACGGCCTGCTTGAAGGTGAGCCCGGTCACACCCACGATGGCGGGTGCCTCATCTGCCGGTGCCTCATCTGAGAGCGAATCGACGAGTACGAACATGACGGAGGCAGCGCCGCCGTCTGCGAGTTCGAATGCCCCGGCCGCGAGGTCAGTGACGGTCGCTGCTGATGCTGCACACATGGTTCGGGCGGCATCGGCGTTTGCCGGAAGTGAGGTCATACCGACCAACTCGGCGGTGGCCGGCTCGAGCATTGCCCAGACAGCCGCGGCATCAGCCGTCCGGACTGGTCGCAAGATCGTCGAATTCGACATCAAGCTCCGGCGCCGGCACGTGATGCGGCTCGACGGACCACCTCGACGACCACGGCCGTCCGCTCCGGGATGCTTTCGACCTCGGCGAACTCGGCGGAACTGTGGATACCGCCGCCGACGATGCCGAGACTGTCGACATTCGCCAGACCAGCGGCGGCGAGGTCATTGCCGTCGCAGCAGCCGCCGGTGTCCTCGGCGTGAATGGCCAGGCCGAGATCGGCCGCCGAGCTGGCAACGTCGTCGAGGAGCACCTCGAGCTCCGCCGTCCGCTCCTTCGGCGGCCGAGCCGAGGTCCAGGTGAGCTCCACGTCGAGGGGCGATCCGGCAACGATCTCTGCGAAACGCTGCTCGACCCATCGTTGGGCATCAGCGTCCAGCACTCGGAGGTTGTAGCTCCCAATGGCGAAATCTGGAACCACATTGAGCGCACCGCCTCCGGCGATCTTGCCGGTGTTGACGGTGACCGCCGGGTGCTCGTTGAGCGCCTCCAGCTCGGTGATCAGGCGGGCGAGACCGAGGATCGCCGAACGACCCTCGTGGTGGGCACGACCGGCGTGGGCCGCCAGACCCTTGACAATGGTGTGGGCGGTCAGCGCACCTTTGCGGGCGCCGGCGATGCCGCCAGACGGAAGTGCCGGCTCGAAACCGATACCGAGATCACAACGCTGGGCCGCGGCTCCGAGTAACGCCTTCGAGCTGTTCGAGCCGATCTCCTCGTCGGGGACGACAAGGAGTTCCCAACCGACGTCGGCGCCCCACGGCGCGTTGTCGATGGCTCGTGCCACCTCTGAGGCGATGACGAGGCCCCCTTTGCAATCGGCGACACCAGGTCCTGCCAGATGGTGACCGTCGACCTTCACCTGCTGGAACGGGTGGTCGGGAGCGAACACCGTGTCGAGATGGCCGAACAGGCAGACCTGGAAGCGCGCATCGGGCCGGCTCTCGACCCGAAGTGCCGAGCCAAGACCGACCGAGCGTGTGACGCCGTCGCCACCCATGACCTGCGCTGGAGGTACCTCGATCCGCTCCGTGTGATCTGGTGCGAGATCAGCCATCAGTTCGGCCAGGCGATCACCAACACGGTTGACGCCGTCTGGGTGGTAGGAGCCCGAGTTGATCTCCGCGAGGGCAACGACGTCGGCCAGCAGCGAATCGAGTCGACCTTCAACGTCGGCTGCGAGAGCACGCGACGCCGATGGGTCGTCTGCGGGATCTGAGGGGTTGTTCGCCATGAGGCCCTCAGTCTCGCAGCCGGGGGAAGAATCGTGGGGTTGCTTGCTGGTAGGCCGAGTAACCGTCGTACGTCTCGGCCAGACGCTGCTCTTCCCAGCTTGATTTTCCGAAAAAGAAGGCAACCGTCAGGCTGCCGAGAGCGAGCGTCAACCAACGCCCGGAGGGAGCGACCAGCCCGCCGACGATCAAGAGCACCCCGGTGTAGATCGGGTGACGAACCCATCGGTACAGACCGTCGGTGACCAGCGCTCCGCCATCCTTTGGAACTGGCGTGGCCGTGAGGAGCCGCCCCAGCCCGGTCCCGCCGACCGCGACGACAACGAGGCCGGCGGCGACGAGGGCGGTACCGACCGAGTGAAGCCACGGCGGTGTCGGCCAATCATCTCGGCCGCTCAGGCTGATCAACCCGACCAGGAGCGCGCCTTGGACTGCAACCAGGGACCACCCGGTGGCCCGAGTCCGATCGAGAGACGCCATCGTCGGATGATGACACGGATCGGAGCCGGCGAGTTCGGGTAGCCGTTTGTGGTCTTCTAGCTGTCGGCAACCTCGATCAGCCCGTCGACTGCGCCCAGCTTCGCTCCTCGTCGACCGAGCGAGCAGAGAAGAACGTCCCGGTTCTAGAACGGTTCGAGGTCCTCGCCGAGGACGAACCGGCCCAGCTGGTGATGCACGCGGTCCTGGTGGGCGTTGATATGCAGCGGCATGGCGGCGAAATCGCGCCAGCGTCGTTCGAAGACAGCACTTTCGCGTAGACCGTTGCCGCCCTGACAACGCAAGAGCAGATCCATCGCATCGCGGAGCTGGTTGATCGCGGAGGTGGACAGGGCCATCTGACGCAGATAATCGGCCTCGGTGGGAACGACGCGATGGGTGATGCGATCATCGACCTGGGAGCAGGCCGTCTCCAGCGTTGCCGCAGCAGCGCCGATGAGCGCGGCCGCTTCGCCGAGGTTCACTTGCACAGTGGGGCGACTCACCATGCGGGTCCCCATGATGGCCTTGCGGTCCCGTATC
>CAZYLX010000461.1:0-3652 GCA_964648595.1 uncultured Acidimicrobiaceae bacterium | reverse complement strand
CGGCGATCCGCGAGCGCCTCGCGACCGAACTGGCAAATGCCCAGATCGAGCACGAGATCGATTGGCGTGCACTCCTGACTTCACAGCGCGAGGTTGCTGAGAAGGCTGCGACGGGAACAGCCCCCGATCCACAGACCTTCTGGTCTCGCCAGGCCGAGCCCCGAGCCGAGGAACTTCGATCGGCTTGCCTTTCGATCATTGACGCCCACCTCATGCTGCTGTGGGACGCCGTGTCCGTCTTCTCCGAGATGGTCTACTCGTTGCCCGCACCCGACAGCGACCGCCAGGTCGACCCTGCCGACCTACGAAACGACGTCGAACGGCTGATCGACCCGATCTCGGGTCTCCTGCTCGACCGCTCCGCGCTCGACTTCGTTGGTGAGCGATGGTCTCAGCGGCTGCGTCGCCAGGCGATCCGACGCTTCGTCCGATCCGGCGGGCAGACAGATCCATCCTTCGCCGTCAGTATCGATGCACTCGAACTCAAGATGATGAGCCAGGCTCCCTGGGCCCAGGCCGACCAGTTGCTGTCAGCATTCGAGCTCGTCCACTCCGACATTCGGCGAGCGATGGCTGACAGGATCGACCGGATGCTGACCGACTTGCTCGTTCACTGACCGCACGTCGACCGCTTCGCTCCTCGTTCGTTGACATGGCCACCGGCCGGGCCAGACTGTCGCAGTGCATCCCGCCAGCACTGTCCTCTTCCTCGTTGGGTACCTCCTCGCCCTTCCCATAGCGTTTCGGATGTCGAATGTCGTTGAGCAACAGCATCGACTCGCTCTCACCGGCCATCAAGTGGGAGTGACGCTGGCAACGTTGGGGTGGCTCTTGAGAGGCTTCGTGGTCGTGGCCGTCATCCACGTGGCATGGATGATCGGTGTCCGCGTGTGGTTCTCAACGAACCCCGGCAGAGGCAGCAGCTGAACCAGCGTGATGACTCGACCGAGTCAGGGGGCTCGACTCCACATGGGCAATGCCGAGCTCGAGCTCGCCAATCTCTTTGAGCTTCGAAAATTCATCAGGCGCCCACCAACGGTGCACCGGGAGATGATGTGTGGTCGGACGCAGGTACTGGCCGATCGTGACGATGTCGACCCCAACCGAAGCCAGATCGCGAAGTGTGGCGACCACCTCGTCGAAGGTCTCGCCCATCCCGACGATGATTCCTGATTTTGTTGTGTGCCCGGCCGAGGCACTCCTGGCCAGCAGCGTCAAGCTCCTGGCGTAGCTGGCCGAGGGCCGGACGGCTCGCTGCAATCGAGCCACGGTCTCGATGTTGTGGTTGACGATGGTGGGCGCGGCGGCGAGCACGATCTCGAGCGATGCAGGATCACCCTTGAGGTCCGAGATCAGTACTTCGACACCGGCATTCGGCGACGCAGCACGGATGGCCCGGACCGTGTCGGCCACATGCGCCGCTCCGCCGTCGACGAGATCGTCGCGAGCAACCATCGTCAGCACTGCAAAGTCGAGCCCGAGGCGCACGACGGCATCGGCGATCCGACTTGGCTCCTCAGCATCAGCAGGCTCGGGCTTCTGCGTATCGATCAGACAAAAGCCACAGGCCCGGGTGCACCGCTCACCCAGCAGCATGAACGTGGCGGTGCCTTCGTTCCAGCACTCGAAGATGTTCGGACACCCGGCCTCTTCGCAGACGGTCACGAGATCGAGTTCGCGGCTGACCTTCTTCAAACGGAGATACTCCGCATCGGTCCGAAGCTTCACCCGCATCCATTCGGGCTTTCGACTGCTCACGTCCAGCCCCTCAGTGACCCCGGCCTGATCGAGCCGCCGACCAAGCTGTACGGGCACGCCGGCTCGGGCATCAGTGACCGGCTTCGCGACCTCAGGCTCTGAACGGTCGGGGCGAATCGCCTCACCCGGCCCCTCACCACGCGAGAACGCAGAAAGGTCCGAGACCTGATGCTTGAACACGACGTCGCTGCGAACGATGGAGCGGTCCGGGGCAAGCAGGCGGGCCATGTGTCGGGCGACGACGTCGACGACATGTTCCATCGTGACGTCGATGCCTTCGGCCGCAAGGCTTGTCACTCCCTTGCCGACAAGACCGCACGGGACGATCTCGTCGAACCAGGCAAGGTCAACATCGTTGTTCAACGCGAAGCCGTGCATCGAACGACCGCGGCTGAGGCGGACACCAATCGCCGCGATCTTGCGAGGACGGAGTCCTTCAGGATCAAGCCAGACACCCGGCTCTCCGTCAAGTCTCGAGGCGGCAAGACCGAGCTCGGCTAGCGAATCGATGATCGCCTGCTCGACCGCCCAGACATAGGCACGGGTGTCGGCCATGCCTCCCCCTCGCCGACCAGCGACATCCAGGATCGGGTAGCCAACCAGCTGCCCTGGTCCGTGGAAGGTCACGTCGCCACCGCGGTTGACCTTGTGGACAGCGGCACCGATGGACGGCGGGTCAACCAACAGATGCTCTGGCTTGGTCCGCCGGCCAAGGGTGTAGGTCGCCGGATGCTCGAGCAGCAACAGGTGGTTGCTTGTTCCCTCGAAGAGCCGCTGTTGAAGGTCCCAGGCTTCGTCGTACGCGACGCGCCCCAACCACCTCACATCGAGTGGTCGGGGCGACGTCATGAGCATGGCCGAGTGGTCGGAATCGCCGGCGATCAGGCCAGCTCGGAGACCCAATCGCGGGTCTCGATGATCTCGCGGACACGGGCCAAGAACGCAGCGGCATAGGCACCGTCGATGGCACGGTGGTCCCACGCCATCGCCAATACTCCAACGGAGTGGATGACGATGCTCTCGTTGCCGTAGGAGTCTTGGACGACCACAGGCTTCCGCTTGACTGCGTCGGTCGAGAGGATTGCGACCTGCGGCTGATTGATGATCGGGAACTGCATCATGGTTCCGTAGCTGCCGGCGTTGGTCAGTGTGAACGTGCCACCGGAGAGGTCATCGGGCGAAAGCTGCTTGGAGCGGGCTCGACGAGCGACATCGGAGATGTCACGGGCGATGGAGCGCATCCGCTTGCCGTCGGTGTCCTTGACCACCGGCGCGAGCAAACCTTGGAAATCGAGATCGACTGCGACCGCCATGTTCACGAAGTTGTGAACAATGAGCTCGCCGTCGCCGATCGAGGCGTTGAGGTGCGGGTACTCGCGCAGTGCGTCGACGACGGCTCGGGTGATGAACGGCAAGTAGGTGAGGCTGAAACCCTCGCTCTCCTTGAACGCTGCGCCGTGCGCCTTCCGTACTTGGTCGACGCCTTCGTAGTCGATCTCGATGGCGGTGAGCGTGTGAGGAGCGACGCTCTTCGACATCACCATGTGCTCGCCGGTTCGAAGTCGAATGTTCGAAAGCGGAACCACGGTGTCTCGAGCGCCGGCCTGGGGCATCGGGGCCACCGCTGCTGCGGGAGCGGGTGCGGGGGCCGGGGCCGGAACAGGGGCAGCAGCCGGAGTGGGAGCGGGGGCCGGAACAGCTGGGGCCGCCGTGGGAGCGGGGGCCGCCGCAGCTTGCAGTCCGTTGGCTTCGATGTGGCGTTGGACATCGTCGCGACTGATCCGGCCACCGAGGCCGGTACCGACGATTTGGCCGACGTCGATGCCGTGTTCGGTCACGAGGCGTCGTACGACGGGCGACAGCACCTTGCCGTCGGTCGAGGCGGCGGGAGCCG
>CAZYLX010000460.1:0-3664 GCA_964648595.1 uncultured Acidimicrobiaceae bacterium | reverse complement strand
GAGCCTTGTCGAGGTTGCCGTTGTCGGGCCAGCTGTTGAGCGGGGCGAAGCGCTGGGTGCCAGAAGCGCCACCGCCACGACCGTCGTAGGTGCGGTAAGTGCCGGCGGAGTGCCAAGTCATGCGGACGAACAACGGGCCGTAGTGCCCGTAGTCGGCGGGCCACCAGTCCTTGGAGTCGGTCATCAGAGTCGTGAGGTCGGCCTTCACAGCGGCGAGATCAAGCGTCTTGAACTCTTCTGCGTAGTCGAAGTCAGCGCCCATCGGATCAGACTTCGAGGAACCCTGATCCAGCATGTTCAGGTTGAGCTGGTTCGGCCACCAGTGCTGGTTCGCCGAGCTGCCACGAGCCGAATGGTCGTTGTGCAGCACCGGGCACTTGTTGTCATCAGACATATTTCTCCTTGAGTTCCTTGGATTCTGTGGTGGGTGATGAGTTGTGAATTGTTGTGCGGATCGTCAGGCCGAGCGACACGTGGGACAGTGGCCCCAATAGACGACTTCGGCCTCGTCGATCTCGAAGCCATGATCTTCCTCGGCAGTCAGACACGGTGTCGATCCGACCGCACAATCGATGTCGAGCATGATGCCGCAACGACGGCAGACGAGGTGGTGATGGTTGTCGCCAACGCGGTCCTCGTACCGAGCAACCGACCCGGTCGGTTGGATACGACGGATCAGCTCTTTCTCCAGGAAGACGCCGAGCGTGTCGTAGACCGCCTGGCGCGAGATCGAACCGATCTTGGACCGCACATCTTCTGTGAGTTCCTCGGTCGTGGCATGAGGCCGAGCGGACACAGCTTCCATGATGGCCAGCCGCTGCGCGGTGACCTGCACCCCGTGGGTACGGAGCTGCTGCTCGATGGTTGCCTCCACGAAGGACAATCAATCAGATTTTCTGGACTGAGTCAAGGTTTTGACTTCTTCTTCTTTGACGCTGGGCTGCACGGCAGCCGAGCCCGAGATCGAACAACGCAACAGCGCCAGTCTGGCCAGTTGAGTGCTACTTGTCGGCTCCCAGAGCGAAGCCCGACATGAATGGTTTCTGAAGCGCGATGAAAACCAAGATGGGAGGGATCGAGATCAGCAACGCGGCCAGCATGAGTGGCCCGAACGTGAGACCTCCATCGACGTTGCGCAGGCCTTGCAGCCCAACTTGAACGACTTGATTGTCTCGATCGGAGACGATGAGTACCGGCCACAGGTACATGTTCCAGACGAACACGAACTGGATCACAGCCAAGGCGCCGATGACGTTCCAGGAGAGGGGGATCAGGATCTTTGTCAGGAACTGCAGTGGTGAGGCACCGTCGATCTGTGCGGCCTCGGCGAGGTCGCGTGGCAGGTTGGCGAAGTGTTGGCGGAAGAGGAACGCGCCTGTTGCCGATGCCGCGAACGGCACGGTCAATCCGGCCATGGAATCCTTCCAACCGAGGTCGGACACGAACCGGAACAGCGCCAGGATCATGACCTCGGTCGGCATCATGAGGGTGATCAGAACGAAGAAGAAGACCAACCACTTGCCGCGGAAGTTGAAATAGACGAACGCCAAACCGGCCAGCAGTGAGAGAACCGTTTTTGCTCCGGTGATCAGCACGGCCTGGACGACCGAGTTCCACATGAGTCGTCCGATGTTCCGTTCGTTCCAGACGAGGTCGAAGTGGTCTCGAAGTCCGGATCCGGGCGTCAGTTGGAATCGGAAGACTTCGGCGTTGGTTTGTGTTGCGATCAGCGCGGCGTAGGCCAGCGGGAAAAGGATGATGATCATCGAGATCCAGAGACCGAGGTGGATGGGCCAATTGCGACCTCTGATCAGACCGGGACGTCCGACATTGAGCGACAGCTTGTCGCTTTCATGCGCTGCCATAGCTGATACGTCCTTCCGATTGGCGGAACTGCCAGGCCGTGAGGCCGATCACTGCAAGGAACAGAACGACCGACTGCGCCGCGCCGCGACCCAAATCCCCGTTCTCTACACCGACTCGGATGATCTCGTAGATCGCCACAGATGTGGCACCGGCGGGGGCTCCTCGAGTCAGGAAGTCGATTGTTCCGTAGACATCGAAGAACGAATAGGTGATGTTGGTGATCAGCAAGAAGAACGAGATCGGCCCGAGCCCGGGAACGATGATGCGACGAAAACGTTGCCAGGCGTTCGCTCCATCGATGGCAGCAGCCTCGATCTGGTCTCGAGGTACGGTTTGCAGACCGGCGAGGAAGAAGAGCAAGTTGTAACCGAGGAGCTTCCACACCGAAGCAAGAATGATGGTTGACCGAGCCAGGAAGGCGCTCTGGGTGTAGTTCGGGAAATCGAAGCCCCACTTGGCGGCGACCGCAGCAAAGATCCCACCAGTTGCGTTGAACATCATGAAGAACAAGATTCCCGCAACCGGTGGTGAGATGGCGTATGGCCAGATCAGGAGGGTCCGGTAGACGGTGATTCCACGGATGTGGCGGTAGCTCAAGTAGGCGAGGGCGAGCCCCAGAGTCATGCTGAGTGCCACCGTCCCGATGGAAATGATCAGCGTGTTGAGGTAGACGCCGCGGTACCCGCCGTCTTGGTTCTCGAAGATGAAGTACAGAGAAGTCAACAAGACGACGACGCCAAAGGGCCTGACGATGGTGGTGAAGTGATGAGCCAACGAGCCGGGCTCTGACATTCGATTCCAGAGCCCGATTCCCCAGATGGCGCCGATCGCGAGCAGAGGCAACATCACGACAAGTGTGGGATTCGGCACGAGCAACTCGGAGAAGTTGCTGAGACAGCGTTCACCGACGCGAGGAGCGCCAAGTCGGGTCAGCTTCGTCGACAGGGTGAACGTTCTGTAGGCCGGGAGGTAGAGGAAAAAGACGAGGATGATCAGGGTCGGCAAGAGGAGCAACCAGGGCCACCACCACCCGAGCCGATACGCCCCGGTTCGAATGTCAGCCGGGCCAGACGACTCCCGCTGACCAAGTGCTGCTCGAGTGCCGCTGCCGAACATCCAAGCGAACGATGCGCCGAGGCCGATTCCGAGGACGCCTTCGGTCGACTCAGCGTCCGACGCGAATGTGCAGAACCCGAGGGCAGCAAAGATGACGGCGGCGCCGAGGGCACCGAGAGCCGCGCCGAGGGCGACCTCCCGTTTGGTTTGGTGACCAAACGAGAGGACGCCAACGACTGATGCAATGATGAGGCTGAACAGAATGCTCATCGGTCGGCGAAACGATCAGCCGCCGAACAGCTCGTTGTAGTCGTCGAGTAGCGATTGACCTTCGGTCTGGGCAGATCCCATACGTTCAGCTACGTCGACGTCGTTGACGAGAATGTCTTCGACGGCAGCGGTGACGACGTCACGGATGGCGACGAAGTTGCCAATGAGCGCTCCCGTTGACGCCGGCGTGTTCTTTGCCGCATCGAGTTGATCAGATGCCACGGCTGAGTTGGGACTCTCCTCGTACCAGCCCTCGGACTCGAGCAGACTCACCGCACCGTTTGTGATCGGGATGTAGCCGGTGAGTTGATGCCAGGCGGCGGCATTCTCGGGGTTCGAGAAGTAGTTCATGAACGCCAGTGCGCCGTCCTCTTCGATCTTCTCGAGTCCGGCCGTCAGCCAGAGCGTCGCTCCGCCGATGAGGTTGCCCTCATAGGAGACATCTTGGTTGTACGGCATGAACGACGATCGA
>CAZYLX010000459.1:0-3671 GCA_964648595.1 uncultured Acidimicrobiaceae bacterium | reverse complement strand
CGGCGTTTTCATCGGCAACGGTCATGCCGCCTGGCAAATGGCGATCTCCAACACGCTTCGGCTCGACAAGAAGGTGCTGGTTCTCGAATCCGGGCGCTTCGCCATCACCTGGGGCGAGATGGCGGAGATCTCTGGCTTCGAGGTCGAGATCCTGCCGGGAACCGATCACGACCCGGTCGATCCGAGCGCACTGCACGACCGATTGGCCGCCGACACCAACCACGAGATCCAGGCGATTCTCGTCGTCCTGACCGACACCGCCACTGGTGTCCGTAACGACATCAAGGCGCTCCGAGCAGCCATCGACGCTGCGAACCATCCCGCCATGTTCATGGTCGACGCCATTGCGTCGCTCGGTTGTGATGTGTTCGAGATGGATGCCTGGGGTGTCGACGTGACCGTCGCCGCCTCACAGAAGGGGCTGATGACCCCGCCAGGGATCGGCATCGTGTGGGCCAACGAACGGGCGATTGCCGCCCATGCCACGGCGGACGCACGGGTCGGCTATGTCGATTGGGCATCGCGGCAGAACGTCGAGGCCCACTACCAGTACTACGCGGGCACACCCCCGATCTCCCTGCTCTACGCCATGCGCGAAGCGCTCGACATGATCGCCGAAGAGGGCGGCATCCAAGCGGTGTGGGCCCGCCATGAGATCTTGGCCACGGCCGTGTGGGCTGCCGTTGATGCGTGGTCTGCACCCGACGGGTTACGCATGAACATCGCCGATCCGGCTCATCGTTCTCACGCGACATCGACGATTCTCGCCGGGTCGATCGACACCGACGAGTTGCGGCTACGAGCCGAGCGCGACGCCGGCCTCACGCTGGGCTTGGGCATCGGGGATCCCGAGCATCCACGTTTCCGGATCGGCCACATGGGCCATCTCAACCCGCCGATGCTGCTGGGAACGCTGGGAACCGTGGAGGCCACGCTGCTGGCCATGGGGGCGCCGATGGGCGGCTCAGGAGTTGCGGCAGCGGCTGCAGAGATCGGGCGAGCGCTCCAGGCCTGACCCACCCGACCCCGGCAACGGCCTACTTTTTGCCGAAGAGCTTTCCGAGCACGCCGGCGATGCCGGCCTTGCCTTCACCGCCGAGCATCCCGGTGACCTCGTCCATGATGTCGCCGTCGCCGTCACTGTCGAGCATGGCGAGCATGCCACCGAGGCCACCGGAGGCCATCGAGTCGCGTTCAGCGCCAAGGGATTTCGCCAGCGAACCCTGGTCGAGGTTGCCGGCGGCTTTCTGCTTGCCGAGGAAGCCCATGACGATGGGGGCCAGCATCGGCAGCAACTTCGTGACCATGCCGAGATCGAGGCCGCTCTCGCTTGCCACCGCCTGGGCAACTTGGTCTTGCTTGCCGCCGAAGACGTGACCGAGGATCTTGTCGCCATCGCCGACGAGGTCGCCGAGTCCCCCGATGTTGTCGAGTGCCGAGCCGTCGTGGGCGTCGAGAGCGCCGAGCAGCGATGCGGCCCCGCCCTCGGACTGCGTGTTCTTCGCCAATCCCCCGAGCAGCGCTGGGACCGCAGCCGCGATGCCCTTCTGCGCGGCGTCGCTGTCGGCTCCGAGCAGTCCGGAGATCTGTCCGAGTTCGTCGCCGCTGCCGACCAAGTCGAGCAGTGATGTCATCATGTCAGCCATGTGGGCTCCTGTTGTGAGCTCCCGCGGGTCGGCCTCTGCCGCCCGATCGCGAGCCTAGGGCGCAGTTTGCCGAGTCGCTGTGCTGAACGTCACGTTCGAAGTTGGCCAAGACCTCGGCGACCGCACAGCAACAATCTCAGATTCTTGCAACACTTCGGTGGTGTCAGACGCCGTAGGCATTGATGGAGCACGCATTGACCACTGCCGACACGGCGGCTGACCAGGAATCGGTCCTCGAGGACCTTTTCCTTGTCGAGTACGCCGGCATGGTTCGTCTTGCGTACACGCTCGTCGGCAGCAATGCCGAGGCTGAGGATCTGGTGCAGGACAGTTTTGTCGAGGTCTCTCGACGGCTGCACGAGATCGACAAGCCGGGTGCGTACCTGCGAAGCGCTGTGGTGAGTCGATGCCGGTCGGCGCTTCGGCGTCGACGTGTCATGAACCAACATCGGCCTGAGCCACCGTCATCGCTGACCAGCGACGCCGGTGAACTCTGGGATGTGTTGGCCAGACTTCCCGAGGATCAGCGGATTGCCGTGGTGCTTCGGTACTACGGCGGCTACCGGTCTTCGGACATTGCGAGGATCCTCGAGATGCCCGGTGCGACCGTACGGTCTCATCTTCGACGAGGGCTCGCGGCACTACGGAAGGATCTCGACTCATGAACAAGTTCACCGACCGACTCGAGAACGACCTCGGCCAGATCGCCGACCGTGCATCTCCATCGCCGACCGCCTGGCAGTCCATCCAACAACGGATGGCCGAGCCGGACACCGAACAGGAGACGGAGATCATCATGTTGACCGCAGAACCCGAGATCGATGAAGAGGTTGCCGAGCGGAAACGGAATTGGCTGCTGGCGGCGGCGGCCGTGGTCGTCCTGGCCATCGGCGTCGGTGTCCTCCTCTCAACGGGCGGCGACGACGGGCTGGTCGTCGCCGACGAGCCGACCGAAGAACAGACAACCGTGACAACCGTCGAGCCAACGACGACGGATGCGCCGACGACACAACCTGAGGGAATCGTTGAGGCACAAATCCTGCTGCCGGGCCTCCCGTTGAAGGCCGGGCCCGTGGAGACCGACCTCCTCGGAACGACGATGACGTTCGAAGCTCAGGAAGGAATGGATGTGATCTACGCCCGCCCGGGGGAGTTCTCGGTCGCCACGTTCCAAGAGCCTGACGTGGTCAAGGTCATCGTGGTCGCCCGGGTCGGCGGGTGGTACACGCAGGCCGAAGCAGTCGACAACACCTATCGGGGCGAAGGCAGCATCGATGCCAACGCCCCGGAGGCCTGGATAGCCGACAACCAGCTGATCGCAGAGCGCCGGCCGGGATTCACACGCCTCTCCAGTGGCCAGATCGCCACCATCTACGACATCAGCATCGATCCCGAGCTCGAGGGCAGTTTGTATGAGGACTGCCCCCGCTGCATGCTCATCTACTCGGTCTCGACCGAGTCGTTCAACCCCGGTATGGCTCAGGACCAGAGCCGAACGATCAACACCGATGTCTCGCTCAGACTGTTCTACTTCGAAGGAGATGAAGGGGCCGACCCGATCGCCGTCTTCGCTGCCACGGTCGGTGATGACCTCAGCTTCCTGGACGAGTTCGAGGAGACGATCCTTCCGACCATCGAGTTCGGGCCGGACATGCCGCCGCTTTCCCGCTGAGATTCAGCGGCCGCCATAGCGGCTGCTACTCCGGCTGCCAGAAGAAGTCGTGCACCTGGTGACGCCCGTCGAGCCCCTTGAGCTCGACGGGTGTTGCCCTGCAGACTGAGGCTCCGCCGGTCAGACCGTGCTGTGTTCGGACGAGTCGACGGGGGCCGTCGCTGCTCGCTGGGTGTTGCGCTTGATCGCCGCGATCAACTCGTCGTTCCTGGTGTGCGGCAGATCGTGGCCCATGTCGTTGAACATCAGGAGACGAGCGCCGGGAATGGCCTCGACCGTTGCCAATCCGCCGGAGGGAAGGACCAACTTGTCGTGGGTTCCGTGCACGACGAGCGTGGGAACGTCGACGTGGC
>CAZYLX010000458.1:0-3674 GCA_964648595.1 uncultured Acidimicrobiaceae bacterium | reverse complement strand
GATCTGTTGCACACCTTCGTATGCGCTGACCTTGGCCGAACGGCTCGGCGACAGCGCCCGGTCGTCCTCGCTGGAGGTCGGTGTCCTCGGCGCTGAACCGTGGTCCGATCGCATGAGAGATGCCATCGAGGAGCAGCTCAACATCATCGCCGTCAACATCTACGGCCTCTCAGAAGTGATTGGCCCCGGCGTCTCGTGCGAAACAGCCGACCGCGCCGGGCTCGTCATCATGGAGGACCACTTCCTCCCCGAGATCGTCGATCCTGAAACCGGCGAACGTCTGCCAGATGGTGAGGTCGGTGTCCTCGTACTGACCAGTCTCACGAAGCAAGCGTTCCCCGTGCTGCGTTATTGGACCGGCGATCTGTGCTCGATCACCCGTGAGCCATCACCGTGTGGCCGGACCCATGCTCGGATGTCGAGCATCGTCGGCCGGGCCGACGACATGCTGGTGATCAGAGGCGTCAACGTCTACCCAAGCAACATCGAACACTCGCTCCTCCAGATCGACGGCGTGAGCCCACACTTCCAGCTTGTCGTCCGCCGGCAAGGCACCCTCGACACACTCGACGTGCAGGTCGAATCAGCGTCTGCCGAGCCGGATGAACTCGCTGCGACGGTGAAGGCTCGGTTGGCTTCTGCTCTCGGCATCAGTGTTGGGGTCATGGTGCACGCGCCGGGAACGCTCCCCCGCTCCGAAGGCGGAAAACTCAGCAGAACCACCGACGAGAGGCACCTGTGATGCATTCGCGAATCTGGGAGAGCGAGCACGACTTCGACTCGTTCATCGCCGATGGCGGCATGGTCGAGGCGGGCGACGCGATGCCCGACGCCTACCGGCAAGAGGTGTTCCGCTTCATCGAGTTCCACGCGAACTCCGAGCTGATGGGTGGCTTGACAGAACGGGACTGGATTCCGAAGGCACCCGGTCTTCGCTTGAAGCAAATCTTCCTGGCGAAGACGCAGGACGAGATCGGCCACGCCCACCTGCTGTACATGGTGGCTGCCGACATGGGAGTCAAGACTCGAACCGACATGCTCGAGCAACTCTTCGATGGCCGCTCGAGGTTCCACAACGTCTTCCACTATCAAGCGGTGACCTGGGCCGACCAAGTGGCCATCGCCTTTCTGGTCGATGCTGCAGCCTTTGCCTCACAAAGGGCAGTGTTCGCAGAGTGCTCGTATGGCCCATACAAGCGCGTGCTCAAGCGGATCGTGGCCGAAGAGGGTTTCCACATGCGCCACGGCGAGGAGATGCTGCTCCGCCTCGCCGAAGGAACCGCAACCCAGCACTCCATGTTCCAGGCTGCGCTCGACCGCTGGTGGTGGCCCGCAGTCCAGCTGTTCGGCCCTGATTCCGATCCTGACGATCTGCTGCTCCGCTGGAAGATCAAGTCACAGCGCAATGAACAGCTGCGCCACGCATACATCCAGAAGTACGTTCCGCTGCTTCAGGGCTATGGCTTTGAGATTCCGGACGAAAACCTGCGGTTCGACGACGAGCAAGAGGCCTGGGTCACGTCCGACATCGACTGGGAACCGCTCAAAGCCACGATGCGCAACGGTGGCCCCGACTCGCGCCGACGGATCAGCAACGCCGCTGCCAACTGGGCCGACACTGCCTGGGTCCGGGAGGCGCTCGAGGCAGGCGCGCTGGCAAAGCAGGCGGCATGAGCCCTTCGGTCGACACCACCATGGAGCCCGGGATCGTGGTCGCCGCAGCTGTAGCAACGATCACCGATCCCGAGTATCCCGACATCTCGATCACCGATCTCGGTCTTGTCGAATCCGTCGCCGTCAACGGAACCGAGGCCGTCATCGGCTTGATTCCCACGTTCTCCGGCTGCCCGGCTTTGGCCATGATCGCCGGCGATGTCCGGTCGGCGGTCGAAGCCGTCCCGGGCATCGAACGATGCACGGTGCGCTGGCTGACAGCTCCGGTGTGGAGCACCGATCGCATCTCCTCGTCGGCGCAGGCCAAGCTGAGCAGCGACTACACCGTCACGTTGCGCCGCAAGGACGGCACGCTCCGCTGCCCGTCGTGCGGGGCTGACTCCGTTCGTGACCAGAGTGCAGCCGGCCCGACCCGGTGCCGGTCGATCGCATGGTGCGACGAGTGCCGCAATGTGGTCGAGGTGATGCGATGAACGTCTATGAGGTGTTCCTCAAGAAGGCCGGCAAGGACGAATTCCGCCACGCCGGATCGCTCGAGGCCCCGGATGCCGAGATGGCCCTGCTGTACGGACGCGAGAGCTACGCCCGCCGCGCCGAGGGAGCCGAGATGTGGTTGGTCGAACGTTCGCAAATCATCGCCGCCGACCCAGACTTCATCGCCGTGAACGAGAACAAACCACACCGCCACAACGACGGCTCCGCCATCGCCGAACGGCGGAAGCGCAAGCGGACAGAAGACGCGTCGACATGAACCTCTCCGACCGTCTCTCTCCGGCTGCCGCCGACTATCTGCTGACCCTCGCCGATGACGAGCACATGATCGGTGCTCGTCACACGTCATGGATCGGCATGGGTCCGTTCCTCGAAGAAGATCTGGCCTTCTGCTCGATTGCCCAGGACGAGCTCGGTCATGCCATTGCCCTCTATCGGATCCTCACCGACGACCAATCGATCACCGGCGTCGACGTCGACGCCCTGGCACTAGGTCGAAGCGCAACCGAGTATCGATCGTCCTGGCTTTGCGAATGGCCGACCGACGACTGGGCCTCGGCGCTCCTTCGTCACTGGCTGTACGACCTCGCAGAAGACCTGCGCTGGCAGAACGTCGCCGACTCCTCGATCACAGAACTCGCGGCGCTCGTTCCCGGCTTCGAGCGCGAGGAATCCTTCCACCGTCAACACGCCATCAACCTGCTCGATCGGGTACTCGCCGCTGACGGCCCGTCGGCGGCTAGGGCCGAGCTCAACCAAGCCATCGCCGCGCTCGCCCCCGTTGCCGACACGCTGTGGCTCCCACCACTTCTCGAGGCCGAAGCGATCGCCGAAGGCGTCGCGTCCGTCACGTTCGCTGAGCTCGGAATGCGGTGGCACACCCACGTGCAAGCCGAATTGACACGGCTCGGTCTCGATGCGACGTTCACCCCGGGCCCCCAGGCCGATCGCAGCGAACGAAGCGTGCACTTCGCTGTGTTCCACGACGATCTCAACGCTGTCCGTTCCAACGACCCAACCGCCATCTGGTAGGAGTACCCAATGCCAACGCTCACCGAATTTGCCTCGTTCACCGCCACCTTGTCATTTCAACCGATCGGCAAGGTCGGGGCCGGCTTCCGCCTCGATGTTCCGTTCGTTGGCACCGCGACCTCGAGTCACTGGGACGGCGAACGGCCGATCGCAGGGGTCGACCATGTCACGGTGGCCGAGAGTGGCGTGCAATCGCTCGACATCCAGGGCCGAATCGGCAGCGGGAAAGAGGTCGTTGCCTATCGCGCGATCGGCCGAGGGACCAGCGACGGGCCGTGTGAGCTCTTCATGTTCGAGACCGCGAATGCTGACCTCGATTGGCTGAACAGCGCTGTCGGGGTCGGTGTCGGCTCGATCGACGGCGACCAACTCACGCTGACCATCTCCATCGTCGAGCGCTAGCGGACCGGTCATCCCGTACCGGGTGACAGCGATCCAACAGCTTTTAGCCCCTATTCGGCCTGTACGTCCCGCTG
>CAZYLX010000457.1:0-3686 GCA_964648595.1 uncultured Acidimicrobiaceae bacterium | reverse complement strand
GATGCGGGTCTTGGCCTGGCCTCGTTCGCCGAGAAACACCACGTCGTGACCGGCGAGCACCGCGTGCTCGAGCTGTGGCAGCACCGTGTCCTCGTAGCCCATCACACCCGGGAACAGATCGACGCCATTCCGAATTCGGTCGATGGCGTTGACCCGCAGCTCCTCCTTGATCGTTCTGGACGTCCACCCCGAAGCGCGGAGGGCACCGAGACTTGTCGGACGGTCTGGAGTTGGCGAATCAGTCACGGCCGCGACCCTAGCCTTGCCCCCTCCAGGAGGAAGAAGCGGCCGACCAAACACGCTGGACCCAACCGATGGGCCGGATACTCTCGCCCTGTGTCCGACCATGAGGGGACGGCGACGGATCTATTTGGTCCGTGGCGAGTTGCGCCGTTGTCGACGCGCCTCTACCGCACCGGGGCCGACCCCGACCTCGACGATTCGGACTGGGAGACCATCGACGTCCCGGGTCACTGGGGTGCCAACGAGGCGTTCGCCGACGCGGACGGGCCGCTCCTCCACCGCACCCGATTCACCACGCCGGATCTCCAACCCGACCAACGAGCCTGGCTCACCTTCGACGGGGTGATGGCACAGTCTGACATCTGGCTCGATGGGGGTTTCGTCGGAGCGACCGACATTTACTTCGCCTCCCGCACGTTCGAGATCACCGACGCAGCGCGCCGGCGCTCCGATCACACCTTGGCGGTCGACGTCACCTGTCCCCGGCCGAGCAACGATCGTGACAAACGTTCGTTCACCGGCTCGATCCAATCCGGACCGCTCGCCCCGCCGGGCTCGCCCGGTGGAATCTGGCGGCCCGTTCGCATCGACGTCACCGGACCGGTCGCGATTCGCTATCACCGCCTCGCGTGCCTCAGTGCCTCATCGGAGCGAGCGGTCGTTGCTACCAAGCTGGTGCTCGATTCGGCAACCGCCGAGCGGGTCGAGATCTCCACCGTCGTCACGACGCCGAGCGGTGCCGTCGTCGCCGATAGCACCGGTCACCACGACCTAGCCGCCGGCGAGAACCGAATCGAGTGGGAGCTCGACGTCGACCTCCCAATGTTGTGGTGGCCCCGATCAATGGGAGAGCAACCGCTGTACGACGTCACCGTCACCGTCTCGACCGGAGACCACGCTCCCCTCGTCCAGTCGTGGCGCACGGGGCTGCGGGAGGTCGAGGTTCGTGATCTTCGCTGGCGAGTGAACGGCGAAGCGCTCTTCATCAAGGGAGTGACCGTCGGTCCGCAGGACCGATTCCTGGCCAACCAGTCAGCCGCCGATCTCGAGCGCGATCTCGACAGCGTCGTCGATGCCGGTCTCGATCTGTTCCGGCTCCACGCGCACATCACACGGCCCGAGGTCTATGAGGCGGCAGATCGTCTCGGACTCCTCATCTGGCAAGACCTGCCGCTCGTCGGCGGGTACGCGCTGTCGGCGAGAAGGTCGGCACAACGCATCGCCCGAGCTGCCACCGATCTGCTCGCTCATCATCCATCCATCAGCGTCTGGTGCGCACACGACGAACCGAACGGACCGCCTCTTCCCGAACCCGAGCCCGGCGAGCCCCCGACTAGTCGAGGACTCGGCCGCCACATCGCCCCGAGCTGGAATCGGTCCATCCTCGATCCGCTGATCCGGCGCGAGTTGCGAACCTCGGATCCCTCCCGCTCGGTCATCCAACGATCGGGAAGCTTGCCTGGGGTCACGACACGCGGCGCGTCCGATTCACACCTCTGGCTCGGCTGGCACAACAGCACCCACGGCGAACTCAGCGAGGTATTCCAAACCTGGCCTCGGCTGGCCAGCTTCCTCGGAGGCTTCGGAGCCCAAACGGCCAGCATCGCGGAGTGGCCCGAGGATGCGCCGACATGGGCGACTGCCCAACGGGGTGCCTTCGAGCATTACCAACCTCGCCGGGCGTACAGCGATGGTGAGAGCTGGGCCCGAGCAACACAGATGTACCAGGCTGATCTGATCCGGTCTCAGATCGAGACGATGCGTCGGCTGAAGTACCGCCCGGCCGGAGGCTTCTGCCTCACCTCACTGTTTGACGCCGAGCCCGATGGCGGGTTCGGTATCCTCGATCACGAACGGCGGCCCAAGCCGGCGTTCGAAGCCGTCGTCGACGCGTGCCGCCCGGTCGTGGTCATCGCAGACCAACTGCCAGGCACGACATCATCGGGACAACGCCTTTCGATCGCCGTCCACGCGGTGAGCGACCTGCGGCGCCGCATCGAAGACGTCTCGGTCCGAGCGCGAGCGCAATGCGGCGAATGGTCGACCGAGCGACGGTGGGTCGGCGACCTTCCCGCCGACTCGTGCGAGCACGTGGGAACGCTCGAATTCACGGTTCCGCCGACCACAGGAGTGCTCACGGTCGACGTCGAACTCGACGCTGCGGACCACATGGTCACGAACCGACTACAGACCGTCGTGATCCCGGCAGCCGAAGCTGGCGCCTGAGGACCGAACACCTCCAGTGAAGAGCCAGAAGCGAAGTTGGGCGGGTACCCCGGTGGCGGACTAGCTTGATGCAGGTTTCTGTCCCGTAAACGATCAGCGAGGTCCCGGTGGCTGCACCGACCATCACCAAGAAATCGGCACAACCCCCTCGGCGGTCCAAGCCGAAGCAACTGCCGTTCCCCCTCAACATCTACCAAACCGCTGTCGGCAAGAAATGGGCAATGGCCCTGAGCGGCCTGGCCCTGCTCGGTTTCGTGCTGTTCCACATGCTCGGAAACCTCAAGCTCTATCTGGGCGAGGTTCCCAACGAAGAGGGTGTGCTCAAGCAGGACATCGACATCTACGCCGAGTTCCTGCGTGAGATCGGCGAGCCGCTCTTCCCCGAGAACTCCGTGCTCTGGATCCTTCGGATCGGCCTGATCGGTGCCTTCGCCCTTCACATCCATGCCGCCTACTCACTGACACGGCTCAATCAGGCAAGCAACGTGCGCTACCAGTCGAAGCCTGATTGGCTCGCGTCGAACTTTGCGTCCCGCACCATGCGGGTCAGCGGCGTCGTCGTACTCACCTACCTGATCTTCCACCTGGCCGATCTCACATGGGGTTGGACCGATGCGCTGTACGCCAACGACGCAGCCTGGGCACACGGCGAGGTCTACAACAACCTCCTGGGCAGCCTTGGCAACCCAGTCGTGGCACTCATCTACATCGTCGCCAACATCTTGTTGGCGCTGCACATCTATCACGGCGCCTGGAGCATGTTCCAGAGCCTTGGCATCAACAATCCCCGGTACAACGCCGCACGGCGGTACTTCGCAGCAGGGTTTGCCCTGCTCATCCTCGTCGGCAACGTGAGCATCCCCATCGCCATCCTGGCTGATCTGGTCTGAGGAGACCTCAATGGCAACCACCACAGAATCCCCAACCGTCAACCCCGATGGCACCCTGAACGGCCACGCTCCCGAAGGCCCGCTCGCCGACAAGTGGGAGAAGCACAAGTTCGACATCAAGCTTGTCAACCCTGCCAACAAGCGGAAGTTCAAGGTGATCGTCGTTGGCACCGGCCTCGCCGGATCGTCAGCGGCAGCCACCATGGCCGAGCTCGGCTACGAGGTCGAAGCGTTCACGTTCCATGACACGCCTCGTCGAGCGCACTCGATCGCGGCCCAAGGTGGCATCAACGCGTCGAAGAACTACCAGAACGACGGCGACAGCAC
>CAZYLX010000456.1:0-3692 GCA_964648595.1 uncultured Acidimicrobiaceae bacterium | reverse complement strand
GCCGAGCGCCAGAGTCCGGTGGACGAGCATTCTGGGCAGATCAGCTCATGCAGATCGACGACATTCGGCTCGCGGTGGAGCTGGCGACGTCTGGCGAATACTACGATCGCGTGACGGAATAGCATGCACGCGTTTCCTTGACCATGCCGTCCTTCTGCCGATGGAATTCCGATCGTCCGCATTGCTCGCCACAGAAAGCATTCTGTATGCCAGGTTCCCGCTCCACCAGCATGATCCGATCGCTGTTGATCTCGCTTCTTGTGCTCGTGTCGATCGCCGTGGCTCCGACTCCGGCTGAAGCGCGAAGCGACGAGCCAGTGGTGGTCACCGTCAATGGGCGAGGCTGGGGCCACGGCAGGGGAATGAGCCAGTGGGGTGCCCAGGGCTATGCCCTGGATGAAGGTTGGACCTCAGCTCAGATTCTCGATCACTACTACTCGAACACGACGGCCAGCTCGGTGCCGGCTTCGCTGCGGTACGGCGTCGATGCGAACAATCTGCGGGTCGAGATTCGCTCGTCGGCAACGTCGTCGAGCAACACGGCACAGATCGGCACGCCGCTTCGGTTCGATCTCGAATCGGGCACGGTCACCATGCTCGACGCCTCAGGACTCATCGATGTCCCGGACATCCCCGCCGGGATGGCCGGCCGGATCAGCAGCACGGCGACCGGCATGGAGTTGCGGATCAAACCCGGCTGCGGTGGTTCGTGGGCAGAAGGCGAGCCGGATCTGCAGATCCACGACCTGCCTGGCGTGTGGGCGATGGATGCCAGAGCAGTCAGCGCCGCGGAAGGCAGCCAAGGGCTTCTTCGGGTGTGTCACAACGACGGGTCGTCGACCTGGTTCGAAGGCGCGCTACGCGGTGCGAACGTCGACGGTGGGACCCGAACGGTCAACGTCGTGTCGATCGAGGAGTACCTCCGGGGTGTTGTACCCCGGGAGGTGCCGGCGTCATGGGAACCCGCGGCGCTCGAGTCGCAGGCCGTTGCCGCCCGCTCCTATGCGCTCAGCGGGGATCCCCGATACGGCGAAGCGAGCTTCGCCGACACCTGCGACACCACCCGGTGCCAGGTCTATGGGGGCCGGTACCGTCAGACAGACAACGGGTTCGAGCAGACCTTTACCGACTCGACCGATACCGCCATTGCTGCGACCGATGGACTTGTCAGACTCTTCGAAAACGGTTCGGTGGCCCGGACCGAATTCAGTTCGAGCACCGGTGGCTACACGCTCGACGCCGTCGAACTGGGCGGATTCCCGGCTGTTGAAGATCTCGGCGATGCCACTGGACAGAATCCTGTGCATACCTGGAGTGCCACGCTGGATCTCACCACGTGGATCGCCGCTCAGGGCAAGGGTGCGCTCTTGCTCATCGACGAAGCCGAACGGACGGGCAATGGTCCAGACGGCGGGCACGTCCTCCGAGTCGACTTCGTCTTCGCCGATGGCTCGGTGTCGCTCACTGGCGAGCAGGTCCGATCGCTGTGGCGGGGTTCTCCCCAAGGCGGTCAAGCGACCGGGCTGTTGTCGACCTGGTTCACCTTCGACGATTCCAGCCTCGACGTGCTCGGAGCCAACCAGGCCTACATCGATGCCGTGTACGAACTGTTTCTCCAACGGGAACCGTCGACGCAAGAACGATCCGATAGAGCAGCTTTGCTGAGCCAGGGAAGTTCTCGGTTCGCACTCACATCGGCGTTGTCGCTCTCACCAGAATGGGCCGGCGTCGAGATCGACGACCTGTATCCCATCGTGTTCTCACGTCCTGCTGACGACGGTGGTCGGGCGTTCTGGCTCGACCAGATGATCGCCGGCCGCCGGCTGCAGAGTGTGGCCGCTGAGTTCTATGGCTCACCGGAGTTCTTCGAGAAGGTGGGGTCGACGAACGCCGCGTTCGTGCAGGCGTTGTACGAAGAGATCCAGGATCGCGAAGCAGACGGTGCGGGATCGAGCTTCTGGGTCGACAAGCTCGATCGCGGCGAGATGACGCGCACTCAGGTTGCTGCGGGCTTCTATGCCTCACCCGAATCCCGTGAAGGCAGGGTCGTCGCCCTCTACGGGCAGGTACTGGGTCGCGGAACCGACAGCGGAGGCCTGAGCTTCTGGGCCGGCCAGCTTCTCACCCGTGATGATGTTGCGCTTGCCGCGGAGCTGGCGGCTTCTGACGAGTACTTCGGTCGTAGCCAAGGCTGACCAAACCAGCCCTTCGGTCAGCCTTCGACGAGCTGTGCGAGGTAGTCGCCGTATCCGCTTTTCTTGAGGGGTTCGGCGAGGGTGACGAGTTGGGCGTCGTTGATGAAGCCGAGTCGCCATGCGACTTCTTCGGGGCTGCCGATCTTTTGTTGTTGGCGTTGGTCGATGACGCGAACGAATTCGGACGCTTCGACCATGGAGTCGAAGGTTCCGGTGTCGAGCCAGGTGAACCCGCGATCGAGTTTGGCGACGGTGAGCCTTCCCTGCGAAAGATATTCCTGGGTGACCGAGCTGATCTCGAGTTCGCCTCGCGCTGAAGGTGTCATCGTTTTTGAGATCTCGACCACGTCAGCGGGAAAGAAATACAGGCCCGTGACGGCCCATGGTGACCGTGGTTCCTCCGGCTTTTCTTCGATCGAGAGCGCTGCGCCTGCGTCGTCGAATTCGACGACGCCGTAGCGTTCGGGATCGGAGACCTTCTGGGCGAACACGCACGGGCTTTCCTGTTCCGAAACCGCTTGGAGCTGACTGCTGAAGCCGCTGCCGTAGAAGAGGTTGTCGCCGAGCACGAGGCAGCACGGGGCGCCATCGAGGAAATCCTGGCCGATGACGAATGCCTCGGCGATGCCGTTCGGAGCGTCTTGGGTGGCGTAGGTGATCTCGATGCCCCACTGCGATCCGTCGCCGAGCAGGCGTTCGAACGAGGTCCGGTCCTCTGGAGTGGTGATGATGAGGAACTCGCTGAGTCCAGCCAGCATCAACGTTGTGATCGGGTAGTAGATCATTGGCTTGTCGTAGACGGGAAGGAGCTGTTTGGACACAGCGAGGGTGACCGGATGCAGCCGGGACCCGGTGCCGCCGGCAAGGACGATGCCTTTGCGGCCGCGAGGGTTGAGGTCGAGCCTGGGATTTGTCATTGGGAAGCAGTGCTTTCTTCGAGTTCAGCGACGACAAGGGGAAGCGACGTTCGCCAGGAGGGGAGCGTGAACCCGAATTCGTCAGCGAGCCGTTGGGAGCGAAGACGGCTGTTCTGCGGGCGGACGGCCTTTGTCGGGTATTCGGGCGTTGTCAGCTTCTTGCACACCCCGCCGAAGCCGACGCCAGACGCCTCGAAGATCGCCATCGCGAACTCATGCCAGCTGGCATCGTCGGGTGAACACACGTGGTAGAGATCGTGGCGGGGCGGCGTGTTGGAGCTCAACGCCGATGCAACCAACACGATGGTCGACGCGATGTCTGCAGTCGCAGTGGGACAACCGAACTGGTCGTCGACGACGCCGAGTTGGTCGCGTTCTCGAGCGAGGCGAAGCATGGTGGTCACGAAGTTGTTGCCGAGCGCGCCGTAGACCCACGCCGTGCGCAGCACCACTGATCGTTTGGCCGACCTGGCTGCTTGTTCACCCGCTGCTTTCGAACGCCCGTAGGCCCCGATCGGGCACGTCGGATCGGTTTCGTCATACCAGTCGGTCTTCGTGCCATCGAACACATAGTCGGTCG
>CAZYLX010000455.1:0-3701 GCA_964648595.1 uncultured Acidimicrobiaceae bacterium | reverse complement strand
CGGGCTCAGCGTCGCCCTACTCGACTCGCACGATTCATCCCGCCACCCGCCGAGGTGGTCGATCACTACCGAGACCCAGACGTGACCCGAGCGCTGGCCCGACTCCCCGAACGTCAACGCGACTGCCTCGCTCTTCGCTACGGACAAGACCAGAAACTGACCGACATCGCCGAACTGCTCGGCATCACCGAAGGATCGGTGAAGCAACACATCGCTCGTGGGCTCGCCACGCTGCGAACACGATTGGAGACCCACGATGCTTGATCTCGAACAGCGCTTGACCAGCCACTACGCCGACGTCGCCACTGCGCCGAGCCTCCACCGCGGGTCTTCCATGGCGCCGCGGTTTGCCTTTGCAGGGCTGATGATGGCTCTCGTGGCCGGCGGGGCCTACCTCGGCGGCATCGGGTCGTCTGGTGACGACGTGATCGCCGGACCAGCTCCGGACGCCGAAGTCGAAGCCGGCCCGATCGACCCCGAACTGCTTCGTCTCCTCGAGCGAGCCCCGTACAACGAAGACGGTGGGTTCACCTACCAAGACCTCGAAGTGGCCCGGAGAGGAGAGATCGAGGAAATCGTCAACGCAGGCGGCGAGACGGTCAGCATCCCCCTCGCGTTGACTTGGGGACCACCAGAAGCCTCCGAGATCACTAGCCTCCGGCAGTATCCGACGGCCTATGAAGAAGCCTTCGGGTATGGATTCGGCGACATCGATCGGGTGTTGAACATCGGGTTCGCGGGTTCGCTCTCAACCAACACGTTCGTCGTCATCGACGGCGACGCATCGGCAGCGCTCGACCGAGCAAGAGCACCCGCCTGGGCAGCGCAGGATGTCCGTACCCAAGAGGGACCGTTCGACATCCGAGACTGGGGTGACATGGCCGAAGTGCCCACGGTCACGCCGAGACCGAGCTCAGATGTTCGCCCGCTGGGCCAAGCCGGCCAGCTGACCGCCTTCGATGACAACGTCACGCTTCAGTCGGCGAGTCGGGAGCTTCTCGATTCGGTGCTGGACACCACAAACGGCGCTCCAACACTTGCCGACCAAGAGCAGTTGATGAAGGGCCTCGAGAGGCTGGACTACGACAACTCGCTGGGAGTGTTCGTGAACATTGCGCCCGATGGATATTTCAACACGAGCTTCGGCGAGGGCGAAACGCTGACTGGCCCGACGTTGTGGATTGTCGAAACGGGGCTCGACGGGTCGAGTCGAGTGGTGCTCGGATTCCTCGCAGAGACCGACGTCGCCAGTGTCGAAGCAGATCTCCAGGCGCTGATCGATCCGACGGTCGATGTGTCACAGTTCGGGACGAGGGAACGAGCTCCGATGGCGATCACGATCATTCGCTCCGACGAATTTGTCGTCATCGACTTCACACCGAATGATCCCACGGCCAGGTTTGGCCCGAACTGGGAGGTTCTGCAGTTCATCCGCGATCTTCTGTTCGAGAACCCGGAAGTCCTCTCGTAGGACAAGCGAACGATGCCGGGGCGGGTTGGTGCGAGAGCGGCCCACTACAGTCCGAACCATGCCCATCGAGCCAGACTTTCTCCGCTTCGACACGCTGAGCCTGCACGCCGGCCAACGCCCCGATCCCACCACTGGCGCCCGCGCCGTGCCGATCTACTTCACTACCAGCTACACGTTCCCCGACACAGACGAGGCGGCCGCGCTGTTCAACCTCGAGGCGCCCGGCCACATCTACAGTCGGATCTCGAACCCGACCGTGGCTGTTCTCGAAGAACGTCTGGCCGCGCTCGAAGGAGGGGTCGGTGCCGTCGCAACGGCAAGTGGAACCGCAGCGCTCCACCTCGCGATCGCGACCCTACTGAGCGCCGGCGATCACGTGGTCGCCTCGAAGAACATGTACGGCGGCTCGATCAACATGCTCACGCACACAATGCCTCGGTTCGGCATCACGACGACCTTCGTCGACCCTCGCGATCACGATGCGTGGGCTGCGGCGATCCAGCCGAACACCAAGGTCCTGTTCGCCGAGACGCTCGGCAACCCTGGCATCGAGGTCCTCGACATCGCAGCCGTTTCCGACATCGCCCACAGCAACGGCCTCCCCCTGCTCATCGACTCGACCTTCAGCACGCCCTATCTGATTCGTCCGATCGAACACGGTGCGGACATCATCATGCACTCGGTCACCAAGTTCCTGGGCGGTCACGGTGTCGCCCTCGGCGGAGCGCTCGTCGACGGTGGCCGCTTCGACTGGGAAGCCTCGGGCAAATTCCCGACGCTGACCGAGCCGTACGCCGGCTACCACGGCATCGTGTTCACCGAGGAGTTCGGGCCAGCGGCCATGGGCATGCGAGCTCGAGCCGAGGGTCTGCGCGACTTCGGCGCGTCGATGAGCCCCCAGAACGCGTTCCAGCTGCTGCAAGGAGTCGAAACGCTTCCCCTGCGAATGCAGCGCCACGTCAGCAACACCGATGCCGTCATTGATGCGTTGCTCGCCAACGATGCGGTGAGTTGGGTGAAGCATCCACGCGTGGCCGACCACCCCGACCACGAGCTCGCGAAGCGGCTCTATCCCAAGGGTGCCGGAGCCATTCTCAGCTTCGGCGTCAAAGGCGGCCGTGATGCCGGCCGCAAGTTCATCGAGTCAGTGCAGCTCGCCTCGCACCTGGCGAACGTCGGCGATGCAAAGACACTCGTGATTCATCCCGGCAGTACCACCCACGGCCAGCTCAGCCCTGCCGAGATGGAGGCATCGGGCATCAGCGAAGACCTGATTCGCCTCTCTGTTGGTCTCGAAGACCCAGCCGACATCATCGACGACCTCGAACGAGCGCTGAAGTCGAGCCAGCGATGATCATCGACGTCGCCGGTCACTCCGTCCACGCCGCCACCGGAGGCGTCGACCCATCTCCCTCCGACCCGGTCGTGATCCTGATTCATGGTGCCGGTATGGACAGCACGATCTGGCAGCTCCAGACCCGCTACCTCGCCTACCGGGGTCTCCAGTCGATCGCCGTCGATCTGCCGGGCCATGGTCGATCCGAGGGTGCGCCGCTCGAATCGATCGAGGAGATGGCGGTCTTCATCGTCGCTCTCATGGATGCGGCTGGGTGGAACCGCGCCCACCTCGTCGGCCATTCGATGGGGGCCTTCATCGCCTTGGAAGCGGCGGCAAACCTGGACGATCGATGCTCGTCGATGACCCTGATGGGCGCAGCTCTCGCCATGCCCGTCCACCCACAGCTCCTCAGCGATGCCGAAGCAAACCTGCCGGCGGCTGCCGCGCTGATGGCAGCGTGGAGTCACGCAAAGCCGGCTCACCTCGGTCAGAACCCAACGCCAGGAATGTGGATGACGGGCGGTGCCCAAGCGCTGGTGGAGCGCAGCGACCCCGGAGTACTCGCAACCGACTTCCGAGCCTGCGCCGCGTATGAAGGGGCCGTCGACGCCGCCGGTCGGGTCAGCGCGCCGAGCACGGTTGTGATCGGCAAAGGCGACAAGATGACACCGCCGAAGGCCGGCCGCGCACTGGCCGCATCGCTCAGGGAGCCGACCGTGATCGAGCTCGAGGCAACCGGTCACTCGATGATGACCGAAGCGCCACGAGCAGTGCGCTCCGCAATTCTTGCGTCTGCCATGGGCGGCGACGGCTGATTCCTCAGCCGCCCGTTCGAGCGCTCAGCCTTCCGGCGGAACCCCGTGGTACTCGCCATCGAGACCCAGGAAGGTT
>CAZYLX010000454.1:0-3704 GCA_964648595.1 uncultured Acidimicrobiaceae bacterium | reverse complement strand
CTCGGGCAAGATGCAGACGATCTTGTCGATGGTCAATGAGTTCGTCGAGAAGGAACTGATTCCGCTCGAAGGCGAGATGCTGCACGGTGATCCTGTCGCCCTCGAGGCAACGGTCGCCGAGAAACAGCAGAAGGTTCGGCAGATGGAGCTGTGGGCTCCGGGGCATCCCGTGGAGTACGGCGGCCTCGGCTTGAGCCTTCTCGAGCACGGCTTGCTGACCGAGGCTTTGGGTCGAACCCCTCTTGGCCACACGGTGTTCGGCGCTCAGGCCCCCGACGCGGGCAACGTCGAGATCTTGCATGAGTATGCAAACGATGATCAGCGGGACCGTTTCCTGCGCCCGCTGGTTGCCGGCGAGGTGCGGAGTTGCTTTTCGATGACCGAGCCGGAGACGGCCGGCTCCAACCCGCTGCTGTTGGCGACGACCGCTCGCAAGGACGGCTCCGACTACGTCATCAACGGGCAGAAGTGGTTCACGTCGTCAGCCGACGGAGCTGCGTTCGCCATCGTGATGGCCGTGACCGATCCCGATGCGCCGCCCCACCAGCGAACGAGCATGATCATCGTTCCCACCGACACGCAAGGATTCGAGCTGGTTCGGAACGTGAGTGTGATGGGCCACGCCGGATCGGGCCATGCGTCACATGCGGAAGTCAGCTACCAGTCGTGTCGGGTGCCCCAAGCGAACCTTCTCGGTCCAGAGGGTTCGGGGTTCCGCATTGCCCAAGATCGGCTTGGTCCCGGTCGCATCCATCACTGCATGCGTTGGCTCGGCATCGCCGACCGCGCATACGACATGATGTGCGACAGGGCCAACACACGCCAGATCGATCTGGATGGCTCGATGCTGGCCGACCGCCAGGTGATCCAGCACTGGGTCGCCGAGAGCGCCGCCGCGATCCAGGGTGCTCGGCTCATGACGCTTCACGCCGCTTGGAAGATCGATCGAGAAGGTGCAAAGGCAGCGCGGGATGAGATCTCGGCCATCAAGTTCGTCGTCGCCAACACGATGCTCGATGTCGTCGATCGTGCCATCCAGGTCCACGGCGCGCTTGGCGTCACCGATGACACGATCCTCTCGTATTGGTATCGCCACGAGCGGGCGGCTCGGATCTACGACGGCGCGGACGAGGTGCACAAGACCTCGCTTGGTCGGCGACTTCTCCGCCAAGCCAGTCGCTAACGTCGCAGCCATGTGCCGACGAACAACGTGTTCCACCTGTCAGAAGCCATCATGGGCCGGTTGTGGCGCACACGTTGAACAGGTGCTTGGGGATGTCGCTCCCGACGACCGCTGCGTCTGCACCGCTGAGGATCGGAGGGCCAGCGGAGGTTGGTTCAAGCGGCTCTTCAGCTGAGCGAATCGCGTAGTTCGCGTTTGAGGATCTTGCCCGAGGCGTTGCGAGGGAGTGGTTCGGAGACAAACGTGAGAATCGACGGAATCTTGAAACTCGCCACTCGTCCGCCGAGGAACCGTTGGAGCTCGCCGGCATCGAGGACCTGGCCCGCCTTGACCATGACGTGAGCGGCAACCTCCTCGCCGAGCCGCTCGTGGGGCACACCGAACACTGCGCACTCGTACACCGCAGGATGCTCGTAGATCGACGCCTCGACCTCGGCGCAATAGATGTTTTCGCCGCCACGCAGCACCATGTCCTTCGCCCGGTCGCTGACATACACGAACCCCTCGGCGTCGAGTCGTCCGAGGTCGCCAGTGCGGAGCCAGCCGTCGACAATGGTTTCTGCTGTGGCTTCTGGGCGGTTCCAGTAGCCACGAATCAGCATCGGGCCTCGGAACCAGATCTCGCCGGTCTCACCGACCGGGAGCTCGTAGCCCTCGGGATCGGTCACACGAAGGTCCATGACCGGGACGACGCGGCCCGTTGATGTCGGATTGCCGACGAAGTCGTCGCCCGCGTTCTGTGGGCCGTAGGCGTTCGTCTCGGTCATGCCGTACCCAAGGCCAGGGCGTCCCTGTGAGAACTTCTCCTCGATTCGTTTCACCAGTTCGGGAGGCATCGGGGCTCCACCGCCACCCACTGATTTCAGCGACGAGGTGTCTCGTTCGTTGAAGGTCTCGGCTTCGAGGAGATCCCAGCTCATCGTTGGAACGCCGACGAAGTTGGTGACCTGTTCACGTTCGATGAGCTCGAGGGCACGATCGGGATCCCAGCGATGTGTCATCACCAACTTTGCGCCACTCACGAACGAGCCGAGCATCACGGGAACGAGCCCGGTGACGTGGAAGAGCGGTACAGGGAGCATGAACGCCGGTGGTGCTGCCGGAGCGTCAGGGTGGGCGGCGGGTTCCCGCACTGAGCCGACTGCGGCTCGGGCCGCGAACGCCATCAACGCGTTCAACAGGGCACGGTGTGTGCTGACAGCACCCTTTGGCCGTCCGGTTGTGCCCGAGGTGTAGAGGATCGTGATGTCGTCGTCAGCGTCGATTTCGACCTCGGGCATGGTGGCGTCACCGGTGAGGATGTCCTCGAGGCGGCTGACACCGTCGGGTAGCGATCCGGTAGATCGAACGGCGATGACGGCGGCGTTGATGGCGCCGGCCTCTGCGGCCATCAACCGGCCCAAACGCTCCTCGTCGGTGAGAATGACCTTGGCCTCAGAATCCTGGACCGCGAACACGAGCTCGTCTGTTTGCCACCACGCGTTGAGGGGAACAGCGACTGCACCGATGGAGGTGACGGCAACGAAGCTCGAGATCCACTCGGGGGAATTGCGCATGGCGATGGCCACGCGGTCGCCCTTTGCGACGCCATGGGTGTCGACGAGAGCTGCGCCGATCTGACCGGCCTGGCGCAGCACTTGTGGCATGGTCCATCGCTCATCCTCGTAGACGACGAAATCATCCTCGCGGGCGGCTGCGAGAGCAAAGAGCGCACGAACATTGGCTGGGGCGTGGACGAAGACCTTCGTCGGCACACCGAAGATGTCAGCCTCGCTGATCTCGAACATGGTTCCCGGAGCACAGACAGCGGCGCAGGCTTCGGAAAAGGTCGGTGTGTCAGTCATTGGTCCGACGTTCTAGCGGATCCTGCCGCCGGCAACCGCTTTCTGAGGGTGACAACGGTGCATCCGATTCTCGAGTGACCTAGGGCCCTGCACCGCTCACGATTGAGCGGACGACAATGCTCCTGGAGGAGCGAGGCTGACAGAAACGATCTGTGCTGAGCGAACGAGGCTGCCATGAGTGAACGAACGAACAAGAAGATCGTTGTCGGCGTTGATGCATCCGAGCTTGCTGTATCGGCGTTGCGTTGGGCCCTTGACTTCGCGGTTGCCGGCGACCAGATCGAGGTTGTTCACGCATGGAACCTGAACGCAATTGCCGGGCTGGAAGCCCCTCATCTGAACTCCTCGACCTTTGAGGTCGACGCCACTCGTCTCCTTCACAAGGCGGTCGAAGAGGTGGTCGACCCCGATCGAAGCGATGACTTCACGTTTGTGTATTCGGCGGTGCACGGTCACCCTGCCGAAGCGCTCATCGATCGGTCGAAGACGGCTGACCTTCTTGTGGTTGGACGCCGCGGTCTCGGGGGCTTCAAGCAGATGCTTGTCGGTTCGGTCAGTCGTGACGTCGTCCATCACGCCGCCTGCCCGGTTGTCGTTGTGCCTGCCGTCGCCTGACGCGACGGATCTCGGGTCGCCCTTTGGCAAGCAGCCTTCACGGGCGGGCAATCTTCAGGGGC
>CAZYLX010000453.1:0-3708 GCA_964648595.1 uncultured Acidimicrobiaceae bacterium | reverse complement strand
TTCGTCTTCGACGATATCAGGTTCAACTTCCTCAACTTCGTCGCTGCGTTTGCGTTCATGACCACCGTCGCCGACGTGGCAGAGGAACTCGATCACCACCCCGAATGGTCGAACGTGTACGGCTCTGTCACCATCAACCTCACAAACCATGATTCTGGTGGCCTCACAGAGCTCGACATGGAGATGGCCAAGCGCATCAATGCGCTGATCTGACGCCGTTGTGATCTCCCGTACCTATCGCACTCGCGGCGGCAACCTCGAGCTATTGCACACGCTGGCCCCTGATGCCTCACACTCTCTCGAGACCGAGGGGTTCGCGATCGTGGAGGGCGTCCTGGCGACCGAAGAGGTCGATGAGCTCGGTCAGGAATTGCACCTCATCTTCGAAACGATGCCGCCTGACGTCCGCCTGCCAGGAGCAACTGAGGCCGACTACGCCGATTTCCGATACGAAGCCTTGAACCGCAGCGCAGCAGCACAACGGGCCATAGCTCACCCAGCGATTCTCGAAGTGATCGAACCGTTGCTCGGTGAGGACTGCCATGTGATCTCGAACACGGCGTGGCGCAACCAACCACAGCGAGAGAAGGCACCGTTCGACGTCGGTAATCCGTGGCACATCGATGCCGGGCCACACATTCCTCGACCATCGGATGTGCCATGGGACGAACGAATCCCTTATCCCGTCTTCATGATCGGTTGCCACATCCTTCTCGAAGATTGCGGCCTAGCGTCTGGGCCGACGGGTTTCGTACCCCGTAGTCACACTTCAGGTCAGCTTCCGCCCTCGCCGGATACCGACGGCATGATCTCCTACCTGGGGGGAGGTCCCGTGGCTCCCATCGGCAAGGTCGGCGACGTTGTGTTCTTCGTGTCGGATGTCTGGCACCGGCGCATGCCGACCGGGCCCGAGGATCGGGGCCGGTTCTTCCTGCAGGTCCAATACGGGAGGCGCGACATCGCCCAACGTCTACGCACCACCGACGAGGTCAACTATCTGAGCGAAGAAGCGAAGAATCGAGCGGTCACCCAACGGGAACAGACGGTCATCGGGCTCCATCCGCCAGGTTTCTACGACGCCTGATCAGTCCAGGAGAAATGCATGAGCGCGCCATCAGCAACGTTCCGGGCGAAGGCCATGTCGAATCGGAGGTCGCGGGAACTGGCTCAGTGACCGCCGGACAGCCGAGATCTGCCACCATGGCGTGATGCACCGAGAGCTATCCCCAGCCGGGCTTGCGCCACCCGCAGCGAACTACGCCCACGCCATCCTCTCCGAGCCGGTCTCGAGGATGGTCCACACGTCTGGCATCGTCCCGACTCGACCCGACGGTTCGGTCCCTGACGGGATCGGCGAACAGGCCACGGTTGTGTGGGAGACCATCGCCGCCCTTCTCGAATCAGCGGAAATGACACCGGCGAACATCGTCTCGGTCACGACCTACGTGGTTGCGGATCTGATCGGGACCGATGCCCTCCCGCTCGTGATGGCAGCTCGTGATCGAGCCCTCGGCCAACACAAGGCAGCATCGACCCTGGTCACGGTTCCGGCGCTCGCTCAGCCAGCGTGGAAGATGGAGATTGCGGTCATCGCCACCGCCTGATGTGCGAGAGCTCACACGGAGGCGGCCTCGATCAGCTCGATCCGATTTCCGAAGGGATCATCTGTGAATATCTGCGTGACGCCGTCGATCGTTGCGCCGGTCCGGACCTCGTGGCCGGCCTCGACGAGCGCAGCAACCAGTTCGTCGAGCCCCTCGAAGAGGAATGCAGGGTGGGCCTTCTTTGCGGCAACGAAACTTGAATCCGCCCCGACGTGGAGCTGGACAGAACCAGCCTGGAACCAGCAACCGCCGCGCCCTGCCAGCGCCTCTGGCTTTGTCAGCTGTTGGAAACCGAGGAGGTCGCCGTAGAACGCCTCGGCTGCTGGTTCGCCTCCAACGGGAATGGCGACTTGTACGTGATCGATGCCATGCACTCGGTACGTCATGCGCGTCAGCTTGGCAGATCTACCCACGATGCTCTGCGTCGATGCGCATCCGCGAGGGTCAGGTTCGGCGAAAGGGAGTCAAGCACCAGCAGCCTACTCAGGAGTTCCCATGCGTCATTTGTTCCGGTTCCTCGGCATTCTTACCCTCCTTGCCTTCACCGCCAGTCCGGCCTCTGCCCAGGACACGAGCGACGTCTATGTCGTGCACGGCATCCCCGGTGTTGACGTCGATGTCTACGTCGATGGCGCACTCACCCTCGAAGGTTTCGCACCGAAGGACATCGCAGGCCCGCTGGCACTTCCGGCAGCCACCTATGACATCGAGATCTTCGCTGCCGCCGATGGTCCGGCTGCGTCCTCAGCTGATCGTGACGACGAAGCTGTGATCAGCGTGTCGCCGGCGGTACCCGCAGGCGAAAACCTGAGTGTTGTCGCCCATCTCGACGGCTCCGGCACCCCGACCGTGACCGCCTTTGTCAATGACGTGACTCCGGCCGGTGCCGGCAACGGACGACTCACGGTTCGTCACACTGCAGCCGCTCCCACCGTGGACATCGTTGCCGGCGGCGCATCGGTCCCACCGTTCGTGAATCTCTCGAACGGTGGCGAGGCCAAGGCAGATCTTCCCGCTGCTGACTACCCGACCGGTATCGCCGCTGCAGGAACAACCGCAGCACTTGTCGAAGCACCCGTGACCGTGGTCGAGGGCGAAAACCTGGTCGTCTACGCAATCGGTGACTTCGCCGGTGGCACGTTCGAGTTGCTCGCGCAGAACTTCGACGGCCTCCACTCGGCTCCGACCGCAGTCAACTCCGGTAACTCCGGTCTCGCTGCTGCCTCGACGAGCAGCGCTACCGGCCTCCTCATCGGCGGAATCGCCGCACTGGCCATTGCCTCCGGTTCCGGCCTCGTTCTCGCTCGTCGCCGAGTCTGATGCTCAGCCCCGCCATCACGTCGGTTCTCTCCACCGGTAGGAGATGGCGGGGCTCCTGCTTTGGCGTCGGGCTGGTGGCAATCGGTCTTGCCCTCGTTTCCTGTGCCTCAGCGGATTCTGCCCTCGGGCCCACCAACGAGCGGGCTGAGCTGGCGGTCGCTCCGGCGGTCGAGTCTCCTCTGGATACGACGGAGCCCGAGCCCGTTGTCGCTGTGGAATCAGCTCCGAAGGAAGACGTCATTTCGTCCTCACCGGCGGTTCCCATTCAATCCGGAGCCTCGCTCGAAGCCGTGCAGCGTGAGCGAAGAACCGAGTCGGCTCAGGCCCAACCGGTTCGGATCACCGTCGCCGCGCTCGACATCGACGCGAGTATTCGCCCTGTTGGCGTGGAGGCCGATGGGGAAATGGAAATCCCGGGAGCTACCGAAGTCGGCTGGTACCGGTACGGCAGCCGTCCTGGCGACAATGGTTCAGCGGTTCTCGCCGCCCACGTCGACTTCAACGGCGAAGTCGGAGTCTTCTTCGACTTGGGGAAGGCGGACGCTGGCGACATCGTCGACATCACATACTCGGACGAATCAGTTCGGTCGTTCGTGGTGACCGAACGCTCCCAATACGAAAAGCAGTCGCTGCCCTTCGACGAGATCTTCCGACGCGAGGGCGATCCGTCCCTCGTGCTCATCACCTGCGGAGGAGATTTCAACCCGTCGCTTCGTAGCTACGAAGACAATGTCGTGCTGTTCGCCGAACCCATGCAAGCTGAGACAGACGGCTGACTACTGCG
>CAZYLX010000452.1:0-3713 GCA_964648595.1 uncultured Acidimicrobiaceae bacterium | reverse complement strand
GGTCACTCTCATCGGCGGCTGGATGGTCGACACGGTGCCCCCGATCGTTGTGGCTGCGGTGATGTCGGCCGCTCAGATCGTGATGTACATCGCGGTTTCGATGCTCGATCAGCCCGTCGCCGCAGTCATCGCCATTGTCGCATGGGGGGTCTCGGCCGGCTGCTTCGCCCCACTCACCTCGGCAGCGATCCCGAGACTTTTCGGCCGACGCCACCTCGGGTCGATCGCCGGTTTGCAGATGAGCGCGATGGTGGTCGGGAGCGCGATCGGGCCGGCCTTCTTCGCTTTGATCCAGGCCTCGACTGGCAGCTATCGCCCAGCGCTGTGGTTGAGCGTGACGTTGCCCGCCGCCGGTGTGGTCACGGCCATCGTGGCCTCGGGCTGGCGACGAGCCTGAATCTCGGACAAAGCCGAGAATGATCAGCGATGACATGGTGATGGTTCAGTACGAGCAGCGCATGGCCAGTGGATTGGCTGCCCACTCCCGAGTCAGCTTCGACCTCTGACTACTCTTCATTGATGAGCAGGCCGCTGCCGACCCCAAGTCTGATCGTCCTGGTGGGGGCTCCGGCATCTGGCAAGAGCACATGGGCGGAGAAAAACTTCAGGCCCGAGCAAATCATCAGCTCGGACCAGCTCAGGGGTGTGGTCGGCGAACACGAGCTGGATCTGGCAGCGACCGATGATGTGTTCGATCTGCTGGACCGCATCGTCGAGATGCGTCTCGGCCGTGGACTCACAACAGTCATCGATACGACTGGACTCGATGGGACCCGGCGTCGCTCGTACATCGAGCGGGCGCTGAGCAAGAATGTCCACCCAATCGCGGTCCGATTCACCACGACGGCGACCGAGTGTCGTCGTCGCAATCGCCAGCGGCGACATCCGGTGCCGTCCAAGGCGCTCGAGACGATGCTGAAAGCGGCTCGCGCCGTCGAGCTCAGCGACGAGGGTTGGGATCTGGTTCTCGAGCCCGAGCCGGTGCGAATGGTCACGGCCAAGTTGCACTCGGCAGCGAGTGCCGACCATGACGAGTCCGGCCTTGACAGGTCTGACCGGACCGGATCTGACTCCGAAGGTCGAGCGGCAAACCTACGCTTCGGGCTGTTGGTGTCGAGCTTCGACTGGCCGGGTGGCGCCGAGGCGATCGGGCCACAGCTCTCGCGGATCGCGCGAGATGCAGAAGAGGCCGGCTTCGACAGTTTGTGGGTGATGGACCACATGATCCAGATCCCGCAAGTGGGGCGCGCATGGGATCCCATGCTTGACAGCTACACCACACTCGGATTCCTCGCCAGCGCCACACGCACCATTCGCCTTGGCGTGCTGGTGAGCGCCGTCACGTTTCGGAACATCGGTCATCTCGGGAAGATGATCGCCACCCTCGACGTCTTGAGCGGCGGTCGAGCGATCGCCGGGCTCGGTGCCGGGAACTCCGAGCGGGAACACGACGCCTACGAGTGGGCATTTCCTGCCGCCCCGGCACGGCTGGCGATGCTCGAGGATGCCCTCCAGGCATTGCCCCTCCTGTGGGGCCCGGGCAACCCGTCCTTCGTCGGCAAGACGCTGTCGATTCCCGACACCACCAGCTACCCAAGACCGCTACAGGATCCATTGCCGATCATCGTTGGCGGTTCCGGTGAGCAGGTCACACTCCGCCTCGCCGCAAGATACGCCTCGGGATGCAACCTGTTCGGAGATGCCGCCTCGGTGGCCAGAAAGGTGGAGGTCTTGCATCGGCATTGCGGCGATGTCGGTCGGGACCCGACGGAGATCGAGGTCACCCACCTCGGCGAGTTGCTGCTCGGTCTCGACTCCGCCCATGTGTCTGATCAGATCGAGCGATTCCGCCCACCGAACGTGGGCCCCGATCGCTATGCGTCTTCTGTCAACGCCGGAACGATCGACGATCACGAAGCCGGGTTCCGGCATATGGCTGATGCCGGGGTGCAGACCGCGATCGTGAGTACACCCAACGTTGCGGATCCGGCAACCTTCCCGGCGTTCGCCGAACTGATCAACCGCTTCCGCTCCTCGTAGCTCAGCTGGCGAAACCGGGTTCTCGGGCCGAATCGACCCAACGGTTGGGTCGATGCGGCCCGAGAATGATGAGCGATGTAGCGTCGCTTTCCATGGGTGGCCGGGCATGACGCATCTCTCCGAGCGGTCGATCGGTTGGCTTCGGTACCTGCACCGAAAGGCGCACACCGCTGACGACTGGAGCCGAACCGGGTCGCCCCACCCTCACTGGGACGATCGATCGGATCCTCCGATGGCCAGCTGGCATCGGTTCGATCTCGTCGACTCGTCGTATGCGATGGGCCTCATGGCGCACGCTACGCCAGCGTGGACCGAGCCATACGTTGCCATCCTCGATCAGCTGATCGAGCGCCACACCGCTTGGTGGTCGGCCGCCGACTGGCTCACCCAATTCGGTCATGACCCCGATCGCGGCGACTACCCCGACGCCTATCGAGCGTTGATTCCGGAGCATCTCTGGGGCGACTATGACGTTCCAGGTTGGACCGCAAACGGCACAGAGCCGTGGGGCGTTCAGATGGACCCCGTCGCCGCCGATGGCATGTTGTTCTACAAGGGGTTCTTGCTCGTTCTGCTCGGTATTCGCTCCATGGTCGACAGCGACGATCGCTGGAATCGGCCGTTCGGCATGATCCGCGACGGCGAAAACACCTTTACCTGGACCCACACAGAAATCGCCCAGACTCTCACCGAACAGTGGCTCGCCGCACCGATCGGTTGTCATTGAGAGAACACGAAGGTCTGGCCATTTTGACTGGCTGGAGCTGGCCTCGGTCTGAGGCTTCACGACAACCGACACGGCACTGATTTCCACCGGCAAGCCTTCGAGCCCTGGTGGGCATACGCCCGCCGGCACTACCTCGATCTCGACGGCCTCGATACTCCGCAGAGCACCACGCTCTATTACGACCCGCAGCTCGACGTGCACCACCGGCTCCCCGTCTCTGCCGCCCTGACCACGTCGTTCTATGCCGCCCCGCAGACACCCGGCGACGCACGCCGGTTGTTCGATGCGGGGGTCTCAAGGGTCGGTTTCGATGGCACACCGACGCTTCCGTTGCGACCGAGTCGGGTGTACGGATCGGCTCTGGTGCTCGCTCGCGAGTGGGGAATGAGCGAGCTGGCAGAGCGCCTTGCTTCGGCAATCGAGGAGTCCTACGAGCCGACGTGGGACCGTGGTCGTGGTGAGTTCACGTGGGGCATGGGTCTCGACGAACCACACCCGAGAGGTCAGTTCAATGCCTTCCTCGCCGCGGCAGAAGCATCAGGCCCCGGGCGGTGGGAAGCACTGTCTGCTGCTCCGATCGAGCCATGCGCACAGATCGTTGATGTCGATTTCCCAGCGATCGCTCTCGATCGTGCCGAATGGGTGGGCGACACACTTCATCTGGGCATCGCTCCGCTGAGAGCGAACCCGGCCGAGCGCACGAGCTTCCGCCTCGTCGGCGTAGAACCGGGGCCGTGGGAGATCGTCGGACACGACCGTGCAAGCATCGAACCCGCCTCGGAAGGCATGACCATCCATGTCCCCGCCGTCGCCGCTGAGTTCTCGATCAGCCGGCGCTCCTGACCGGTTCTGCGGCCGCGACTGACTCTGTCCGCTGCCCCCCAGATCAGGGGCCCGGTTCCAGTTGGCACCACGATCTGCCGATGAACGCCTAGGGTAGATCGAT
>CAZYLX010000451.1:838-3717 GCA_964648595.1 uncultured Acidimicrobiaceae bacterium | reverse complement strand
CCCGGACGAGGTGCTGTCAGCCCCTTCCTCATCGTGAGGCTTGCGAACGAGCTAGCACCGTGAAGCGTGGAACGCCGCCCCCTTTTCTCGGGGCCGGTGCGGTGGTCCTCGATGCTGCGGGGGCACTGTTGCTCGTCACCGAAACTGGTGAACAGAAAGCGGGTCTGTGGTCACTCCCAGCAGGCAAGGTCAAAGTCGGGGAGTCGATGGCGGAGGCCGTCCAGCGTGAGGTGCGGGAAGAGACAGGTGTCGTTGTCGAGCCGACTGCCGTGCTCGGCCTCTATCACTCCACTTCGACCGCGGAACACTCCTACGGGCTGACTGTGGTCTTTCGCACCAGAGTGATCGGGGGAGTCCCGTCTCCGTCCAGCGAGCATCCAGACGTCGGGTTCGTCGATCGGACTGAAATCAAGGTGATGTTGACCGATGGTGTGTTTCGGAGCAGCGAGCTCATGCACCTCGTCCTTGCCGACCTTGATGCCGACCGCTCACTGCCCCTCTCACTGATTCGAACGCTCGGAGTGGCATGAAGCAGCGCCCATGGATCCCGGTCGCCGTTGTGCTTGCCTTGTTGCTCGCCGCCACGGTTGTTGCCGGTTTCGGGTTGCGGGATCGATTGTCTGCCGCAGCCCTGGTGCTCGATCCGACGGTCGAACCCGGACTGGCATTGGTGTTGGAAACCAGCGATGACATCGGGGCACCCGCATGCGCTGACCAGGCAGCGATTGCGGCACAGATCCGAGCCTTTCATGTGGCCGTGGACGCAGCGGCTGATGAAGCGACGGCGAACGGCGACGTACCAGCTGAACTGTCGTCGACAAGAACGACGTTTGACTCGTTCCTTCTGAAGTCGGCTATCGCTCGTTCGGCAGCAGGGAAGTATCAGCTTCTCGTTCGAGCTCAGTCCGGTCCTCAGGGCTGGTGTGTCGATGAGGCCGTGTTCTCTCCCGAGTAGTGAGCCCGTAGGCGCGATCGGTGGCTTGTCCGTCCCCGAGCGTGGGTGTTGCGCCGGGATCTGATACACCGTCTGCATGAAACCCGGAGATCTCATCGACGAGTTCGAACTCCAAGATCAAGACGGGCGACCGGTCACCCTTTCTGACCTCGTTGCCGGTGGGCCGGCGGTCTTGTATTTCTACATCAAGGCCATGACCCCCGGTTGAACGGTTGAATCAAAGCACTTCCGGGATCTGAGCTCCGAGTTCGCTGAACGAGGAGCAACGATCGTGGGGGTGAGCGCTGATCCGGTGGATCGGCAGAAGCAGTTCGACGAAGAAAACGAGCTCGGATTCCCTTTGTTGTCCGATGCCGGCAAGTCCGTTGCCGCCATTTTCGGCGTCAAGAGGTTTGGCCCGATGCCCAACAAGCGGGCGACGTTCGTGATCGGTCAGGACAAGCGGCTCGCCGCCGCCATCACAAGCGAAACGAACATGAACAAGCATGCCGACGATGCGCTCGCGGTGTTAGCCGATCTGTAGCGATTCGGTCCGGCCGATAGGGCAGCCGTCAGGGTGTCCGACTCGTCATCGAGAGTGCCAACGCCCGGGCATCGGCATGATGTTGCGCCCGGTCTTGGCGTCGACCGTACTGGTGGGCCGTTGGAGCGAAGACCAGCGCCGGCTTGCCCGACGTGCGCCACCAACGCAACTCTGCTGCCAGTTGGTGGCGGCCGAGCGCTGACACCAGCGAGCCACCGTTGGTTGTCACCAGAGGAGCGATCACCACGAGCAGGTCGAGTTCCTCGGGGCTCGCGAGGTCGGCGTTGGTGACAGACCAGACCGCTCCGTCGATGTGGTCGATCCCTTCGATGGTGACTCGTTGCGCCCCGAACGGGACGGCGGCCGACGCTGCGATTTCTCGGATCGGATCCGAGGACTCCGCAATCGACGCAACGCGCCGGCGGGGCGGAAGTCGTTGCATCGAGCAGACCTGGGCTCGCGTCTCGGGGTGAATGCTCTCGACCCAGGTGAGCGGGTCGGGACTGCCGGGGCGACTGGCGATGGCAGCGGCCTTCCCGCCGACCGACCGCACGCCGGCCAGAACTCGCCCGCTCAGCGATTGTGGGGGGATGGGTTCAGCCGCCGCCGCCAAGGCGGAGACGACCTGCGCCGTCGGTGGCTGATGTGGTCCGATGCGTGCGGCGCCGATCGCTCCGATCGAGGTGCCGATGAGGGTTGATGCATGTTCGGGTCGGAATCCGATTGTGTCGCGCAGGCCACCGAGGACGCCACGAATCCATTGCCCGCCAGCTCCGCCGCCGGCGCCGAGCACCAAGCCGATCTTGCCTGATCGAGCTCCGACATCGTCCATGCGACACACGTTAGGTGTCCCCAAGGGATCCTTGACCAACCGGCAATGTGACTGCGGGACTGCTGACCTGCCCGGCTAGCATCGCTCCACTGCGCAGATGCCCGAGTGGTCTAAGGGAGCGGCCTGCAAAGCCGTGATTCGCGGGTTCAAATCCCGCTCTGCGCTCCATCCATTTCCAACGATTTCATTGTCCATGCCATGTCCGCCACCCAAACTTTCGAAGAGGGAGGCAACAGGGGCCTGGTGCCGCTACTCTCACATCGCTCCGGAAGCTGGAGCAGTTCCTGGGCCGTTAGCTCAGTTGGCTAGAGCACTACCTCGACACGGTAGGGGTCACTGGTTCGAGTCCAGTACGGCCCACTCAGGAAGAAACCCCACCCGTTCGGGTGGGGTTTCTGAGTTTTCGAGTCAGGTCGCCGCACGCCTCGCAGGCGGCCCGGCGACTCGCCCGAGGCCGTCAGGCCGAAGTGTTCGCGGTGGGGGAGTTGTGAGCGTCAGCGAGCAACTCTGGGAACGCCCGAGGCCGTCAGGCCGAAGTGTTCGCGGTGGGGGAGTTGTGAGCGTCAGCG
>CAZYLX010000451.1:0-738 GCA_964648595.1 uncultured Acidimicrobiaceae bacterium | reverse complement strand
AGCAACTCTGGGAACGCCCGAGGCCGTCAGGCCGAAGTGTTCGCGGTGGCCTACCATCACCATCGTGTCGACCTCCTCGCGCCCCGATGACTACCCCTTCGAGTGGGAGACCGCAGCAGTCTTGAGCGACGGATCGGTCGCAAACATTCGTCCGATCAGGCCAGACGACCGGGACCAGCTCGCGGCCTTTCACGAGCGGCAAAGCCAGGAGAGCATCTACTTCCGCTACTTCCGCTTTCGGCCTGAGCTCTCCGACACCGAGCTCGATTACTTCACCAACGTCGACTACGACAAACGCATGGCGTTTGTTGCCACCGTCGGGGACGAGCTGGTAGCGGTCGCTCGTTACGAAAGTGGTGAGGCGGCAACGCCGACCCCAGAGGTGGCGTTCTTCGTCGACGATGCCCATCACGGCAAGGGCCTCGCGACCCTCATGCTCGAATATCTCGCCGCCGTCGCCAGGCAAAAGGATCTCGACGGCTTCACTGCAACGGTCCTGGCCGAGAACTACGGCATGTTGCGTGTCTTCCGCAAGGCCGGATTCGATGTCTCAACGCGCTTCAGCGACGGCGTCATCGAGGTCACGCTGGGTATCGAGATCACCAGGGCCGCGGCGGAAGTCATCGACGCTCGCGAGCGGAGAGCCCATGTTCGCTCAGTTGCCCGGTTGCTCGAGCCCGAAACGGTCGTGTTGGTCGGCGCCGGCCGCGATCCGGTGTCGGTGGGTCATCGGCTGGC
>CAZYLX010000450.1:0-3718 GCA_964648595.1 uncultured Acidimicrobiaceae bacterium | reverse complement strand
ATAGGCAGCCTTCCTCGTAGTACCACTCGCCGCTCGATTCGACGACGACTGGATTGACCAGCGCTTCTGGCCCTTCACCGATGTCGTAGACGAAGAACCGCTTCTGGACACCGATCTGGGGAGCAGCAAGGCCAATGCCCGGCTCGGCGTACATCGTTTCGAGCATGTCGTCAGCCAGACGCGCCAACTTGCCGTCGATGTCTGCGACATCGACCGCGACCTTCCGCAGAACCGGGTCACCAATCACTCGGACGTCGTAGGGGGCGGACATGCCAGACAAGGCTAGCGTTCGCCGCCTGTGACTCAGTATTTCGACTCCGAACCAGCGGCCACGTCCGATGAGCGACGCGTCGACCTCGTCCTTCCAGACCTCCAAACCTCCCTCGTCACCGATCGCGGGGTCTTCAGCGCCGACCAGGTCGACAGCGGTTCGAAGTTGCTCCTCCTCGACGGGCCTGCCGCTGTCAGCGGCGATCGGGTGCTCGTTGACGTCGGCTGCGGTTATGGACCAATCGCCTACGCCCTCGCGGTCCGCAATCCCGACGCAACGATCTACGCCGTCGATGTGAACCGCCGGGCCCGTGAGCTGTGCGCCAGGAACACTGCGGCCCTCGGCAACGTCGTGGTCGCGACGCCGGAAGACATCCCGGGAGATCTTGTCGTCGATCGGGTCTGGTCGAATCCGCCCATCCGAGTTGGAAAAGCTGTCTTGCATGAGCTGCTCGAACGTTGGCTCGGCCAGCTCGCTCCTGCTGGTTCAGGTCATCTGGTCGTACAGAAACACCTCGGCGCTGACAGCCTCCACCGGTGGCTCGAACTCGAGGGGTGGGCCGTGCATCGCCGAACATCGAGGAAGGCGTTCCGCCTTCTGGACGTCACACGATTGGATGCCGCGCTGTGAGCTCGCTTACACCGACCGAACTCAAGAGACTCCACCGCACGTGGCGGCGAAACACCGAACTCCGAGTCGGTCTGATCCTCGACGGTGTGCAGAGCCCGTACAACGTTGGCTCGCTCTATCGGTCAGCCGCTGCTTATCGAACCGAGGACATGTGGTTGGTCCCTCCAACCCCTGACCCCTCACATGCCAAGGTCGCTAAGACCGCGCTCGGCTGCGACCGCCTGGTCTCATGGCGCGCTGCGGCCACTGGCGTCGAAGCGGTGGAAGCAGCGAAGGCAGCCGGCTATCTCACGGTCGCGGTCGAATTGACCGACAACGCCGTCCCGTTGTTCAACATCGACCTCGGACCGGCCGTGTGCCTCGTGTTGGGCCACGAGGAGCGAGGTGTTCACAAGAACACGTTGCGTGTCGTCGATCGCGTCGCGTTCCTTCCTCAGCTTGGCAAGGTCGGATCGCTCAACGTGGCCCAAGCAGGAACCGCAGCCCTGTACGAGGCCGCCCGTCAGCGTTGGATGGCCCCCGAGTCCTGACCCCCATTCGCGGGATATCCCGCCTGCTGGCCGTTCCGCGTTGCGTTGGTGCCCGTAGCGGCGACAAACGCAACACAGAACGGGTGCTGGTCAGGCACGGGTGCTGGTCAGGCACGGGTGCTGGTCAGGCACGGGGTGGGTCGACGGCGATGCGCAGACGGCCCTTTGGGCGATGAGCGTTCGCCAGCAGGTCAGCAAGTGCGTCAGGCGTCTGCGCCCGCACGAGGTACCGCCCGTCGGGGCGAGGACCGAGAACATCAATGTCGGGCCGATCCAGGAACGGATCGACGAAATCGGCGGCAACAGCACCCGACACCTCCGCCATGGCCCGATACGGAGGCCAACCGGCAGGCTCGCGGACCGCCCGCTCCTCCTCCGCGAACGCTGCCGGGTTCGACTGAACGGCCGCCCGCACGACCCGGTGTTCTGGCGTGCGAGTCTGGAGCAGGACCTGGCCTTCGGTTCCGACCAGGCGCGCCGCTCGAGCGATCAACGCCAATGCCTGTTCCGCGGCCCGGTAGCGGGGTGCATGCAACTCCTGATCGAGGTCGAGGAAGACCACGGCGTCGGCGTCACCTCGTTCGTGCAGCGCAGCCTCGGTGCCAACAGTGATTCTGGCCTCACCGAATCCGCCGATCACCCGTTCACTGGCCAGATCGAGAACCGGAGCGCCGGCGAGAGCTGCGAGTTCCTCAGCAGCTCGGTTCACGCCGAGCCTCAGCCGCTTGAGGGATGTGCCGGTGCACAAAGCACAGATCAACGGCCGCTCCTCCCCGGTGGCATCGCTACGCAGGACGCCGTCGATTTCGGCCATCAGGTGCTCGCCGTCCTCGGTGCGCACTAGTTCGCCGCATCGAGCACAGGCCAGCATCTTGGCTCTGCCCTTCCGGTTGAGCACACAGGTCACACGCCGACCTGATCGAATCAGTTGAACCAGGTCGGGGCTGAAAAGGCCCGCCCGCCGTGGATCCTCCATGCGGCGGTCAGCGACCCGCACGGTCGGCCAACCTCGCCGCTCGTCAGCCCGCGACGGCTCCATGACGCGATCAGCCGCCTCGAGACCGGCGAGCGATGGCACAGGCGACAACAGGACGCACGGAACCCCGGCCCGCCGAGCCCGCTCGATCGCCACATCTCTCGCGTTCCACGTGGGGTTTCGTTCCTCCTGCAAGCTCTCGTCGTGCTCGTCGAGTACGAGCACAGCGGCCAGGGAACGGACGCTGGCCCAGACGCCGGACCGAGCGCCGATCACCGAGCCGGCCGTTGCCCCGTTGGCAAAGTCTCGACCGGCCAGAGACACCCGCGCTCCTTCAGACCGAAGCCGAGCACCGTAGTGTCTCGCATCGCCCACGGCCGGGGTAACGATCACGGCGTCGCCGGTACTCGCAGCAGCCAGAACGTAGGGTGCAAGATCCTCGCACGGGGGTGTCCGGACGAGTGTGACGCCCGGGAGCGAAAACGCATCGCTGACCCACTTGCTCGAGGTCGGTAGGAGCGGGTCAGGTCCATCCGGACCGCGGGCCAGCCGTTCCACCATGCGATCGGGCGACGCCGAGGTCAGGACAGACGCCAGGCGTCCGCTCCAACGATGTGCAGCCCACGACGCCACGTCGAGGACTTCTTGTGATGGGCCGACCGACGACACCTTGGAGATCGGCCGAAGCACGACACCGGGTGGGGCATCGACGTCGACGGCAACAACCCAACCGGCAACCCGTCGGCCATTCAGTTCGATTCGCACCAACGATCCGACGTCGACCCGGTCCGCCCAACGGGACGGCACGGTGTAGTCGAACGTCTTGGAGATGCCAGAAACATCAGGCACCACCCGAACCGTTCGTTCGGGGCGGGTCTGCTCAGCCGAGGCCAAGCGCTGACTTCAGATCATCGACCCGATCGGTGCGCTCCCACGTGAAGGCGTCGTCGCTGCCTGGTCGCCCGAAGTGACCGTATGCCGCAGTCCGGGCGTACATCGGGCGACGCAGGTCGAGGTCCCGTACGATCGCCGCTGGACGGAGATCGAACACCTCGTTGACGGCCCGCGTGATCGCTTCCGGATCCACTGTTTCTGTGCCGAAGGTCTCGACCATGACCGACATCGGATGGGCGACGCCGATCGCGTACGCAACCTGGACCTCACAGCGCTCCGCCGCTCCGGCGGCGACAACGTTCTTTGCCACCCACCGCGTTGCGTACGCTCCGCTGCGGTCGACCTTGGACGGGTCCTTGCCGGAGAAGGCACCTCCACCGTGGCGGGCCGATCCGCCGTAGGTGTCGACGATGATCT
>CAZYLX010000449.1:0-3722 GCA_964648595.1 uncultured Acidimicrobiaceae bacterium | reverse complement strand
TTGGAGACGAACATCGACAGCACCGCGGTGATCGCCATCAGCCCGGCCAGGATCGCCCGCGGCGAGTTGCCGAACGGCCGCAACAGCACCCCGGCCAGGTTGCGGTCGAGGCGATACTTCGCAGCGGTGTCAGCAAGGACGAAACCACCGAGAAACAACATCAGCACCGGGCTGGCCAACGTGGCGAAGATGCTCTGATACGCCGGAGCCTCAAATTCTGCAGGCAACCCAATGATCGCCTCGTCGGAGATCAACAAGATCTCGGCGAAGATCACGAAGATCGACGTCGCCGAGAGCGGGATCGCCTCGGTGATCCAGAGCACGACGGCAGCGCCGAAGATCGCCAGCATCCGGCTTGCCGACTCGCTGAGGTCTCCTTGTGGGCCGATCAGCAGGACGATGACAAACCAACCAACCGCGACGGTGACACCGATCGTGGTGCGATCGACCCTGGTTCGACGGTTCGTCAGCCACGTGTGCTCACGATGATCGGTCGTCACCGGGGCGACGATACAGCGATGTGCCAGATGTCGACTTCTCCGCCGCGGACGTCGGGCCCGGAGCGCTGGCCCTTCACGATCACGCGACACGAGGCGGCGCCGTGGCCCGCACCCGTCATCCCGGAAACCGCCGAGGTCTCAGCTGGCTTGCTCGCTCCAGGGTCGAACGATGCAGAACGGGTGTCCGGCGGGATCGATGAAAACGCGAAAGCTGTCCGGGTTGGGTTGCGTTGACGCCTTGATGGCCTCTCGCTCTATCGCCTGCCCCTCTGCGGCGTCGAGATCGTCGACGAGGATGTCGAGGTGGGCTTGTTGGGGCGTGTCACCGTCTGGCCAAGTCGGTGCACGGTGGCCGTCGACTCGTTGGAACCCAATTCTTGCGTCAGTGGTGTGGAGCTCGACCCATCCTCCGCTCGGGTGTTCGACGGTGTTGCCGCCGAGCAGTGACTGATAGAAGGCGGCGAGCGCTCGAGGATCAGGGCAGTCGAGGGCAAAGACCTCGACGCGTCCGATGGGTTCGACCATGTTCGCCACCCTAGGTGGAGTGGCGTGTGCCGGCCTTCGAGACGTCTCTCGAAGGCCCAGTCGTCAGGAATCCAACGATGTGACCAGAGCGATCGTGCCGTTGCTCGCCTCATGTCGAATGGAGGCGAGCGCTTGGTACTCGTCTGAATTCCACCACCGCATTGCGCTGTCGTGATCGGGGAATCGCACGATGACGCACCGGTTGTAGGTGGCGTCACCTTCGAGTGCGCTGGGCTGGTCGTCGACGGCGAGCATCTCGCCGTCGTACTTCTCGAAGATCGCCGAGAAGCCGGCCTCGTAGTCGACGTACCTCGTGCGATCGGTGATGTTCAGGTTGGCGGTGATGTAGACGGTCATGAGTCCTCGAGGCGGTCGGATCAGGCGGAGATGGCCCGTGAGCGGTGAGACACAGTCTGTTCGATTTCCAGGGGTTCTGCCTCCGACTCCGTCACTCGTTGGCCTCTCGATCTGTCACCATGGCCGGCATGGGAATCTGCGTATGAGTGTGAAGGTGCCGTTGAGTGAACTCGGTGACGAGGTCCCACGGTGGGGCTTCGGATATCTGCTGACCACGTCGGGCGAAGGGAGACCCCACGTGATTGCCCTGACACCAGATGTCTCTGAGGCTCCTGCCGGCGACCCGTCCGAAGGGTTGCTCCTGAGATTCGATGCCGGCGGACGACGGGCATGTCAGAACGCGGCCGTGCAGCCGGAGGTCACCGTTCTGTTCCCGCCACGCCCGGACGGCGAAGGGTTCAGTTTGCTCGTCGACGGGCGTGCGACCGTCGTTGGTGATTTCGTCGAGGTGCGACCCTCTGGCGCCGTGCTGCACCGCCCGGCGCCGCCGCTCGAGGGCTCGGTAGACGCCGATTAGCTACGTCGCGAGGTTGGTGGGTGAGGGACGTCGCCCGTGAGGTGCGGGCTAGGTGAGCTTGTCTGCGAGGTCCTCGAAGTCCGCGGCCGAGATGTCGGGTGCGGGATAGGTCGTCGCGTATGTCATGCCGGGTCGTCTGACGAAGGCGGTGCGAAAGCCCACCGACCGTGCGCCGGCGAGGTCCCAGTCGTGGCAGGCAACCATCCACATGTCTGGCGCGTCGAGCCCGGCTAGTTGCGCCGCGTGTTCGTACGGTGCAGCGGCCGGCTTGTAGGCGGTGACAAACTCTGCAGACACGATGTGGTCGAAGAGGTCGGCGAGTCCGGCGTTGCCACATTGGGATTCGGCACTTGCCTGTTCAGAGTTGGTCAAGGCCATTGTGGGATGGCCCGCTGCCCGCAGTCTCTGCAGTCCTGCCCTGACATCGGGATACGGCTGGAGACGACCGAAGGCGCTCGCAACCCTCGCCCACTCCTCGTCGCTTGCGGTCGAACCAACAGACAGAAGGACGGCGTCGAGCGCGTGGCGAGCGAGCGTGCCGAACCCGACGAACTCCATGTTCGTTGCCGTGACGGTCGTCGAAAGTTGTAGGAGTTTCTGGAACCAAACGGTGAAGCCGCCGGCTGAGGCAGCAATGGTGTCGACTTCGTCACGCACAGGAGCAAGATCGAGTGTTGTCTCGTTCATGTCGAAGACGATCATGGCTTGAACCTAGTTCGGGCTACTTGCCTCGGCGGAGGCGGAAGCTGCCCCGGCGCCACGGGTACGGGCCAGGGACCTCCATCGGTGGTGGCGTAGCGATGAAGCCGCCCGACCACATCTCGCGGGCGAGGAACGCATCGATCGCCTCCGCCACCATCTCATCTCGCCCGATGCCGCGTCGGGCAGCGGCGTGATCGAGACGAGCCACCTCGGCTGGACGGAGTCGAGCCGAGACGACTTCAGTGGGTTCTGGCATGTCGCTCGTCGACGAATGAGGTGGGTTCGGCTGCATCGACATGAGCCTGACGGTAGTCCAGACGAAAACCGGCCCCAGCCGTCATGGTTGCTACCGTGGCGACGACTTAGTAGCTTGCACCGCGTCCCGGGTATCCGGGAGAAACAGAGTTTTAGGGGAGCTATCCATTATGCGCAAACGACTACGTCTGCTGATTCTCAGTCTTGCAGCCTTCGCTTTGTTCGCCGCCGCTTGCGGCAGCGACGACGATTCTGCTGACTCTGGCTCGGAGGAAACAACCGAAGAGACCAGCGCCGGAGAAGAAGAAGAAGAAGAAGCAGAAGCAGCAGTGGAGGAAGAAGAAGCGATGGAGGAAGAAGCCGCAGTTGCCAGCGGCGGCAGCATCTGGGTGTTGCTGCCGGATTCGGCCACGTCGGATCGTTGGGAGAACGACGATCGTCGTTTCTTCAAGGAGGCCTTCGAGGCTGCTGGTTTGTCCGAGGGCGATGATTTCACCATCGTGAATGCCGAGGGCGATGCGGCGACGCAGATTTCTCAGGCTGAGCAGGCGATTGGTGACAGTGCGTCGGTGATCGTGTTGACGTCGAATGACTCGGGTTCTGGTGCGACGATCATCGATCTCGCCACCGAGGCCGGTGTGCAAGTGGTCGAGTACGACCGGTTCAACACCGAGGGCAGCGCCGGTGGCGCCGCCTATGTCAGCTTCGACAATGTTGCGGTCGGTGCCACGATGGCGTCGGTGCTCGAGGGAGCGATCGACGCAACGGGTGCAGCGCCGGCGCAGGTTGTGATGTTGAACGGTGGTGAGGAGGACAACAACGCTACGTACTAACAATACAAATGAAAGCAATAAAGAATTATAAAT
>CAZYLX010000448.1:0-3739 GCA_964648595.1 uncultured Acidimicrobiaceae bacterium | reverse complement strand
TCGAACAGATCGCGGTCAGTAGCGCGCTCTACGGTTCCGGCGTCCGACTGTACGACGCACCGCTCGGTGCGACACATACCGTCCCACGACCACTGCGCAACGCCGCAATCGCCGGTGTGCTCGGCCTCATCGCGGCGGGAGCATGGGCATGGTGGAAGGACGAACGACGCGATCAGATCGAGAACGCTAACTCACCAGCCGCCGTCCTCGACGCACCGCTGCTGGGCACGATCCCCGAGTACTCGTCGGTGAAGGCAAAAGGGCCGGCACCGACCGTCACCGACCCTAACTCCGTCGTATCCGACGCCTACCACTTCGTTGTATCGTCGCTCAAACTTGCACTCGGCCGCGTCGGCGGAACGACGGTGGTCGTCACCTCCACGGGGCCCGAAGATGGCAAGACCGTCACCGCTCTGAACCTTGGGGTTGCCGCGGCCGGGAGCGGTCAACGGCCGTTACTCATCGACGCAGACGAGCGAACACGCGGGCTCACGACGCTCGCCAACCTGGCCAATGTCCCGGGACTCACCGACCTCACCGCCACGGAGGGCGATGCGACCGACCTGATCCGCCGGTGGGGTGTTGGCGCACAGACCGACCTGCTCTTCGTGCCGGCCGGATCATCCCGCGCCACCGACCCGGCGCGGTTTTTCCGGTCGCCCGCGTTTGCGAAGGCCATGCCGGAACTCACAGCGAATCAGGAACTCGTCATCGTTGACGCCCCGCCAATACTCGCCGTTGCGGAGACAACGGACATCGCCCACCAGGCCGATGCCATTCTCATGGTCGTGAACGAGGGCTCGAGTCTCAAGAAGCTCGACGAAGCCCGCACTCGCATCGAGCTCACCGGGAAGCCAATCATCGGCTACGTCTACAACCGAGCCACCGAGAGCTCCAAGAAGCCCGGCTACGGCTACGGCTACGGCTACGGCTACGGCAAGGCGATCGAAAAGACCAAGTCCTGACCTCTTCTCGTCCTTCGCTCCTCCAAGGCCGGAGACGCGCGGTCGGACGCAGAGGGGGCAGCTCGATCAGACCGCCAACTGCTTCGCATAGAGTCGGGCGTACAACCCATCCCGCGCCACCAGCTCCACATGGGTCCCCTCGTCCACGATCCGCCCCCCGGCAAGAACGATCAGCCGGTCGGCAGACACCACAGTGCTCAACCGGTGGGCGATCACCAACGTCGTCCGCCCTTCCATCAGCCGGTCCAGGGCCTCCTGCACCAGCCCCTCGGATTCGGCGTCGAGCGAGCTCGTTGCCTCGTCAAGGATCAGAATCTTTGGATCCGCAAGCAGCGCCCGAGCGATGGCAACCCGTTGCCGCTGCCCGCCAGACAGCTGAACACCCCGCTCCCCCACCACGCTGGCATAGCCGTCGGGAAAGAGCTCAACGAATCGGTGCGCGTTCGCCAAGCGACACGCGGCCACCAACTCGTCGTCGGTCGCGTCCGGCTTGGCGATCCGGAGGTTCTCGGCGATCGTTCCTGAGAAGAGCTGCACTTCTTGGGGCACCGCCGCCATGCGGTGGCGCAAAGACGCGATGTCACGCTCGCGGACATCGACGCCGTCGACGAGGACCCGCCCCTCGGCGACGTCATAGAACCTTGGGATCAGCTGCACGATCGTGGACTTGCCGGCACCCGATGGACCAACGAGCGCCACCACCTCGCCCGGTCGCACTTCGAGATTGATGTCCTTCAGGACCTCCATGTCACGTCCTTCATACGAGAAGTCCACTCCTTCGAAGCTGATGCCGCTCGATAGACCTTGCGGTTCCGTCGGTTCATCAGGATCCGCCACCTCCGGAGCCTCATCGAGAAGACCGAAGATCCTTCGGGATGCACCGAGGGTGGTCTGCACCTGGGCGTACAAACTGGTGAATGAGGCAATCGCCCCGGCGACGGTGAGTGTGAACAGGAGGAACGTCACGAGTTCGCCAGCGGTGAGGTCGCCGCGAACTACGAGGCGCCCGCCGGCCCAGAGGACCAAGGCAACGGTGGAGAATCCGAAGAGCGTGATCAACGGGACGAACAGCGCCTGGAGGCGTGCGCGGTGAACGGCAGTCCTGTATGACGCCACGATGTCACGGTCGTATTGGCTGGTGATTGCATCCTCGCCCGAGAACCACTTGACGACCCGGACCGCGGATATCGCCTCACTTGCAAGCGAGTTGGCCACGGCAATCTGGTCCTGGAACTCGGTCGACAGCTTTCGCAGCCTGCGCCCAAATACGACTGCTATGCCGATGATGACCGGCAGGAACGTCAGGACCGTCAGCGAAAGGATCGGACTCAATACGACCAACAGAATGACGCCACCGACAAGCGTGATGCCTTGGGAGAGGGCTTGGGCCAGCACTGTGGAGACGGTGTACTGGACTTCGGCGGCATCCGAAGTGAGTCGGGAAGTGATGTCGCCCGCGAGGTTGCGGTCGAAGAACGGAACCGGCAAACGGACAACCCTGTCGAACACGGCCCGGCGAATATCGGCGACAACACCCTGACCGACAACAGCCAGCTGGTACGTCCGGATGTAGTTGAACATGGCCTGGACGACAAACACCCCGATGAGGATCGCTCCATACCGATCCAGACTTCCGGTCTCTTCAACGGCGTTTGGCACAACCGTGTCGACAAGATCGCCCATGATGATCGGGAACACCAGTCCCAATCCGGCCGACACCACCACGGCCAACGTCCCAACTATCAGCCGAGTTCGATACGGCTTCGCAAAGCGGAACATCTCGACGAGTTGGCCAACCTGCGACACAGCCACGGGGTTCACATCGGCCGATTCGTCCGGGGGTCGTTTCGTTGTGAACGGTCTACGGAGCGGGCGCATGATCGGATGGTAGAGGTCCCTCTGCCAGCACCACCGGGCCGATTCCCTGCGGCCCCCGCCGACAGTACGATGGAGGGCTATGCTCGCAAGCCAACCGATGCCAGCGGCGGTGCCTAGACAATCCCACGACTCGAACCCGTTTGGACCGATCTGATGGGCAGCTTCGCTGTCGACATCGATTGGAAGCGCCCCATCACCGGTCGCGTCATCGATTCAATGCTGGCTCGTGCTCCGCACCGCGCCCGAGGCCGCTCAGCTCGGATGCTGTCCGCCCATGCCGCACTTGGTGAGACTCGATCAAGGTCGCCAGCGTGTCCCGAGGTGGTTGCGGCATTCGGCCGTTTCACGATTGTCGGAGACCTGCGCCTCTGGGTTCGAGAAGGCCTGAGATCACGGGCCGGAGGATTGGCAGCGACGAAGGGCCTCAGCGATCGTCAGTTGCTGCTCGCCGCCTACGCCCGAACGGGAATCGGCTTCCTTGATGATCTCGATGGTGACTTCGCCTTCGTCATCTGGGACGATGAGCGTTGCCGTGCGCTTGCGGTGCGGGATCGTTTTGCCGTCAAGCCACTCTTCTTCGCAAAGACCCCCACAGGGATCCGTCTCGCCTCCCAGCCAAAGCAGCTGCTCGCCGCTTCGACAGCACCCGCGGAACCTTGTGACCGCATGGTGGTCGAGTTCCTCACCGAGCAGCACCAATCGACCCATCTTACGTTCTTCGAAGGCGTTCAACGAGTTCGGCCGGCCGAGTACGTTGTATTTGGCGAGGGTGTCATGTCACGAGCGTCGTACTGGTCACCAACGTTCGCAACGCACAACAGCGGCGCGCCGACGAATATCGCTGATGCGTTCCGTTCCCGCCTCCTGTCGGAAGCGCGAGGTGTAGTAGAAGACGC
>CAZYLX010000447.1:0-3739 GCA_964648595.1 uncultured Acidimicrobiaceae bacterium | reverse complement strand
CCAGGTGACGTCGGTGGTGTCACCGAACGTGCAGATCATGGCGACGCCGGTGCCCTTTTCCGGGTCGGCGAGCTCATGAAGCAGAAGCGGAACTTGAACGCCGAAGATGGGGGTGGTGACCGAGTGGCCCTCGAAACGCGTGTAGCGCTCGTCGGTCGGGTGGGCGACGACAGCGACGCAGGCCGGCAGCAGTTCGGGACGCGTGGTGTCGATCAGCAGGTCGTCACCGTCGGGCAGCGTGAACCGCATCGTGTGGTAGGCGCTTGGTCGCTCGCGATCTTCGAGCTCGGCTTGAGCGACGGCGGTCTGGAACGTGACGTCCCAGAGGCTCGGAGCCTCCTGTTGATAGGCCTCGCCCCGGGCGAGGTTGCGCAGGAACGCCCGTTGGCTCGCCCGGCGGGAGCGCTCATCGATCGTCGCATAGAGAAGTGACCAATCGACGCTGAGGCCGAGCGAGCGCCACAGATCCTCGAACGCAGTTTCGTCGATGGCGACCAGCTCGCTGCACAGCTCGATGAAGTTGGGGCGGCTCACCGGGATCTGCTTCTTGAACGACTTGCCGTCGGGACCGAGCGACTCCCGAGCGGGAGGCTCGAAGTCGGCCTGATAGGGGAGCGAAGGATCGCAGCGGACACCGAAATAGTTCTGGACTCGACGTTCAGTCGGCAAACCGTTGTCGTCCCACCCCATTGGGTAGAAGACCGACTTGCCGGTCATCCGCTGATAGCGGGCGATCGTGTCGGTGTGGGTGTAGCTGAAGATGTGACCCATGTGGAGCGAGCCGGAAACCGTCGGCGGTGGGGTGTCGATCGAGAACACGTCGTCCCGGCCCTTGGTGGGGTCGAAGGCATACGTTGCGTCGGCCTGCCAGGTGGCGGCCCACTTCTGTTCCAAGCCCTCGAGCGAGGGCTTGTCGGGGACGGTGCTCATGGCGCAACAGCGTAGAGCGTCACCATCTCGCAACTGCCTACATTTGCTGCTGGCCGCAGATTTGGCCCGATCGCTCTCGAAACCATTCGAAGCGCCCGCTCTACAGCGACCGCCGGTTTGGCCGATGATGTCGGGGTGAGCGCGACGCAGACCGAGGGCCCAGCACCGTGGATCCGCTGGCTTGCCCTGCCCTATGCGCTGCTTGTTGTTGTCGTTGCCGCTCTCGCTCTCAGTGCTGAGGACCGCGACAGCTTCATCGATCGGCAAGGTGATGAGGAGGCCATTGAGCGGCTGACCGGTGACGAGATCCCGCTCGACGCCACTCGCATCGTCATCGAGACACCGGAGGGCACGGTCGAAATCACGACCGACGGAAGTCGAATCGTTGGTGAGGACGCAAATGGCTCGGCCGAAGTGCTCCGCCTGGTCGAGGATCCGAACGGCGACGTCATCGGGTTCCGAGTGAATCCCGATGGCACGTTCTCGCCCGTGCGAGTCGACGAAAACACCGACGGGGCGACACTTCTGCTTCCGAACGAGAGCGGTGGGTTCGATCTGGTGAAACCCGATGGATCCCGCGTGCGGGTCGACGTGAGCAACGGCGAGGTCACAGCGGGTGAGATCGGAGAGGATGGCTTCACGGCCCTTGAACGAAACGAAGACGGCAGCTTCAAGCTCGACGACGATCTGTTTGCCTCTCCGACCGGTCCGATCACCGGACCAGGTGGTGGAAGCTCCACAGATGTGCCGAACCCTGGCAGCTTCCCGTGGTCGACCGTTCTGATCGCCCTCGGTGCTGCCGCGGCGCTTGGCCTCGGGATCTGGTTCTTCATGGCGTTCAGTCCTCGCGTCCAGACGGTCGGCGATGTGCCCGTCGACCAACTCTTTGCTGCGGCACCGATGATCAGACGCGAGGCATCGGCCGATCCATGGGCCGCCTTCGAGGCGTACCTTCGCGAGCTCGCGGCAGACCCCGACCCGTCCCAGGCGATTCTTCAGGCCTTCGCATACGCGGAAGCTGGCGTTGGCACCGTGCCGGCCCGAATCTCGGACGAAACGCCATACGAGTGGTATCGGCGAGTCGCGGCCGTCGACACCGAGGCCGCCGGGCTCTTGCAGCCGTTGCTGGAACGCTACGTCGCCATCCGATTCGGCGGCCATGTCGCCGAGGACCCGGAGCGGCATCGTGCCATTGCTGATCTCCGGGCCTTGACCTACACGGCCTGCGGCTCCGCCGACCGCCTTGGCGCCGTCCCATCGTGAAGGTGCTCGCATGAAGGCACTCGCCGAGTTCTGGCCGCTCCTGTTGACTGCCGGGTGCGGTTTTCTCGTCTTCGCTGTCGTTCGCTTGGCGCGGCGCTTCTCTCCCGGATCCTTGAGCGCCGGGCCCAAGGTGCCACCGAATGCCGTCGACGCCGGTCAATCCGAGACGGCTGCGGATCTCCGCAAGATCGAGCGAAGACTCGACACCCGTCCTGAGTCGTTGATCAAACGGATTGAGGGGTCGTGCCATGAGGTCGGGGTCTCCACTGCCGGTATCGCCCCCAACACGAGTCCCGAGCGTCACATCGAGATCCTGCTCGACCGGCTCGAACACCAACTCGAATTGACCACCCCGGTCACAAACACGACGGAGCAACGATGAAGACAGTGCGACCAATGAAGACAGGGCAAGCATTGAACCCCGTGCAACCAATGAGGACAGGGCAACCATGAGCCATGCCGACGTTCGCGAGGTTGCGAACCGAATGCTCGATCAGATGGAACGGCTGATCGTCGGAAAACGATCTGCCCTCGAACTCATCGTGACTGCGCTGTTGGCTGACGGCCACGTCCTGCTCGAGGATGTTCCAGGGGTGGCGAAGACGGCAACGGCCCGCGCACTCGCTGAAGCCGCCGGGATGCACTTCAGCCGTGTGCAGTTCACCCCCGATCTGATCCCGTTCGATATCACTGGGGCGTCAACGCTTGGTCCGGGGAATCAGATCGAGTTCGTCCCCGGCCCGATTTTCGCCAACCTGGTTCTGGGCGACGAGATCAACCGTGCTCCTCCGAAGACGCAGTCCGCTCTGCTCGAGGCCATGGAGGAGCGCCAGGTCACGATCGACGGAACAACACGAGCGCTGCCTGATCCGTTCATGGTGATCGGTACGCAGAACCCCATCGAGTCCGAGGGCACCTATCCACTGCCGGAGGCGCAGCTCGATCGGTTCCTCATCCGCACCGGCATCGGCTATCCGAGCAACGAAGCCGAGATCGACATCGTGCTCCAGCGGGCGCAGCGCCGGGCTGATCGAATGCCCTTGGATCCGGTAACCGATGCAGCCGGTGTTCGTCATCTTCGGCAGCGAGTCGAGGAGGTTCACATCAGCGAGCCAGTTGCTCGCTATGTCGTTGCCTTGGTCGAGGCCACCCGGGCCAGCACGAGAACCGAGACCGGTGCGAGCCCTCGAGGTTCGCTGGCGTTGCTCAAGGCCGGTCGAGCGCGAGCTGCCGTGCATGGACGCTCACTTGTACTGCCCGACGACATCAAGGCCATGGCCATTCCCTGTCTCGCTCACCGCCTCATCCTCGTTCCCGACCAGTGGGTGCGAGGTGTGAAACCGGAACAGGTCGTCGAGGAGATTCTTTATCAAGTCCCGACGCCGGTTGCTGTAGACGACGTGACGGCAGCGACGGCGCAGCCATTGCCACCGCAGCCGGTGCCGGCCCAGCCGGTCCCAACCCAAGCAGTGCCAACTCAACCCCAGCCGCCGCAACCCCCGGCTGCCGGAGATGTGGAGCACGTGCAAGTTCAAGGACATCCTTG
>CAZYLX010000446.1:0-3746 GCA_964648595.1 uncultured Acidimicrobiaceae bacterium | reverse complement strand
GCCGAAGGCCACCAAGACCCGGGACGTTCTGAGCGCAGCGATCAGCGCGCACCAAACCCCGGGTTCCTGACCCTCGGTTTCGACGCGCTCAGCCCCTGGATGTTGTGAGCGCAGCGATCAACTCCAGATCCGCCGCCGGCGCGGACACCGGTTGGAGCTCAGCACGCCTCGGCCCACGACCGATTCCAGCCGAACGGCCAGAAGGGTTGAACGTCGTCACCGATGCAGGCGACCCCGGATGGCAGTCCGTTCGCTTCGAGCACGGATGCAGCATCGGGTCCGAGCAGGCTGAGGGAGTCGGCGTCGAGCCCGACGAATTCGCTGCTGCGGTCGAGGTTTGTCGAGGTGACGGTTGCCTCCGGGTTCGACCAACCGAACAGGGCCATCGCGATCGCGGCTGAGACGATCACGCCTGTCGACAGCCAATCGTGGTCTCCGGCGACGCCCCGAGATGTTCGCGGTGACCACGATCACCAGAAACGTCAGCCACCCCAGGAACCAGGCGACCGAGAGGCGCAGCATCGTCAACCCGAAGGCGTCGACGTAGAGCGTCAAGCGGGAGAACGTCACGGCGACGAGGATCACGCCGAGCCCACCGACCATGACAGTCAAGAGCCTCGCCGGGACCCTTCGACCGCGGGCGGGCCGGCCGAGGAGTGTTCCGAACAGTGCCAGCATCGACAGCACGACGGCAACGACTGCCACCAACTCGAAGAAGCCCTCGCGGGCGTATTGTGCTCGTGTCAGCCCAGCGGTTGCGGGGAGGCGTTCTGCGCCGCCGAGGGCAACCGCCAGTTGCACTGCGACCCAAATGGCGAGCACCAGTGCCATCGCGCCGAGCCCCATCAACGGTTCGATTGGCCGCGGCGTCGGAAGTCGGCGCTCACCGACGTCCTCAAGGGGTCGGTGAGACAGGAGCGACGCGGTGCCGAAGGCCAGTGTGCACGCACCGGAGAGCAGCAGATGAATCCAGATCGGCGATGAGAGTGAATCGCCGAGGAGCCCGCCGACCACAGCGTCGGCGTTGGCCAGTAACAGGGTGAGTACGATGACCACGCCGGTGCCGACGGCCACGCCGCGCAACACCGCGGCCCGTTCAGCGGTCCCCGGTCCGAACCACCGCTTCATCGGGCTGACAAGGTGATTGATCGATTGGACCGAACTCTCGAGCACGGCAACGACTTGGTCGCCGACCCACGTAGAACGACGTTCGTGCTGACCGTTGCGGCCAACGCGATCGTGAAGACCGCTGTCGAGGTTCTTCGCTCGGGATTGCTCAGGATCACGGCGCCGGCCAGAAGCACCGAACACCATCCGGCGACCGATGCGGCCCGCCCTTGGATGGCGAGGTTCGACACGGCGGCGCCCGACACGATCAAGATCAGTGTGGTGCCGCTCGGAGTCGGCAGCACTCGACGGCCCGTCGGTGGAGGCGGCGGTAACGGTTGGGCCCCGTCCCATGTGGGGTGGAGCGGCGGTTGTGGAAGAGGCGCGTTTTGGCGCGCCGAACGATGCGTCATGGAACTCCTCGTTTCGTTCGCGCGGTTCAGGCCAGAGCGGGCAGGCTGACGACCACGCAGGCCCCGGAGGGCTGGTTGTCGGTGATCAAGATCTCGCCGTCATGCTGGTCGACGATGCGTTTGCTGATGGCCAGACCGAGTCCTGCGCCGCCGCCGCCTGTCGGCGTTCCGTCGGGTTGCCAGAATCGTTCGAACACCCGTGCCCGTTGGTCGACCGGGATACCCGGGCCGCAGTCCCGGACAGCGACTCGCACGGAGCCCTTCTGTCTGCTGGCGACGATCGTGACTGGCTGGCCGATGGGCGAGAAGCGCAACGCGTTGCCGATGACGTTGGTGAGGACTCTCTCCAGCTGTTGGCGGTCACCAACGGATCGGAGGCCGAGCGGCGCCTTCACATCGATGATCGCAGTCGCGTGCGTGAGGCGAAGCTCGCCGGCCAGGCCATGGAGCAGGTCGCCCACGTCCAGTTCCTCGGTCCCAAGACGGTCGGCACCTGCTTCGAGACGAGAGAGATCGAGAAGCTGACTGACCAAACGCCCGAGGTGCTCGCTCTGAGCCAACATCCGTTCCAAGGTCGCTCGGTCGGGTGTGCCAACGCCATCGACGAGATTCTCGAGGGTGCCCTGGATGGCGGCTACGGGTGTGCGGAGCTCGTGCGAGGCGTTGGCGATGAATTCCTTCTGTTGACGATCAGCGTCGGCCAGCCCGGCCGCCATCTGGTTGAACGCCTCGGCCAGCTGGCCAACCTCGTCGGTTGCGGTGACCTCGACCGTGCGTGAGTAATCGCCTCGCGCCATTGCCTTCGCCGAGGCCGCCATCTGCCGCAGCGGGTAGGTCATGCCGTGGGCGAGGAACTGGACCATCAGCAGCGCGAGTGCACCGGCGATGACCGGCCGAACCCAGACCGGCCACCCGAGCCGGAAGCCGATGAGGCTCATCAGTGCTGTGACGGCGACCGCAGCGACGATCACGATCGACCATTTGGTCTTGATCGATGGGATCGGGTCGAGTGGTCTCGGCCGACTCATGTTGGATTTCCGAAGGCATAACCAACACCATGCACGGTTCTGATCGTGTCATCACCAAGCTTCCGGCGCACGGATCGGACGTGGCTGTCGACGGTCCGAGCACCGGAACCGTCTCGATAACCCCACACCATGGCCAGCATCTGCTCGCGGCTCAGCACGGCCGATCCGGCCTCGGCCAGCACCCGGATGAGGTCGAATTCGGTGGGGGTCAGATGAATTTGTTCGCCGTGGCGACGGGCGATGCGACTGGCAGGATCGATGTCCACCGGTCCTCGCTGCAGCATCGGCCCGGTGGCGTTCTCGACTCGTCGGAGAACTGCTTTGATGCGAGCGACCAGCTCTCGTGGAGAGAACGGCTTGGTGAGGTAGTCGTCGGCGCCGACGCCCAAACCGACCAGCATGTCGGTCTCGTCGTCTCGTGCGGTCAGCATCACGACCGGCACTCGACCATTGACCTGGATTCGGCGGCACACCTCGAGGCCGTCGATTCCTGGGAGGTTGAGATCGAGCACAACCAGGTCGGGGCGCAACGCCGCGCATCGGTCGACCGCGATCAGGCCGTTGTCGACGGTGGTGACCTCGAAGCCTTCGCTCCTCAGTCGATCGGCGATGGCATCGGCGATGATCGGTTCGTCCTCGACAACGAGGATGTGGATTGGTGGTGTCGCCACGCCCTCAAAGGTAGAGAACGAATGCGTTCGAGTCTCGTGGGAGATGTGAAGACTTCGTGCAGCTGTCGATCCTGTACGCGTTGTCGGCTCACGCAGCCGTCGCAGCGGCCTCGGCCATCGCAGCATCGACCTGCCGGTAAAGAGGCCGGCCCAAGACAAGCAACGAACCGACCACACACGCGGACATCACATAGACCCATTGCGGTCCGAACTGCTCGGCGATCAACCCGCCGGCCAGGGCGCCGACCGGTTGCATGCTCCAAGCGATGAAGAGGTATGCCGTCATCATGCGGCCGAAGATTGCATCGGGAACAAGCCGTTGTCGAACCGTTGCACTGATGACGTTCCACGTCGGGTCAGAGAGTCCAACGAGGAACATGGCGAGGACGGCTGTTCCCACCGTTGCCGTCAACCCCAGCAGCAGCGCCGATGCGGTGAACGTGATGACGCTGAGGCGCATGCTGGTGCCGTGGCTCGTCCGCAGGACGAGTCGCGCAACAAAGAACGACATCGTGAGCGAGGCCACG
>CAZYLX010000445.1:0-3758 GCA_964648595.1 uncultured Acidimicrobiaceae bacterium | reverse complement strand
ATCCTCACGCTCGAGAAAGAGATGAAGGAGGCATCGGCTGATCTGCGGTTCGAGTACGCGGCCCGAATTCGAGACGAGATACGCGAGCTCCAGCGTGAGCTTCGGGAGATGGTCTGACTCCTCGGTGAGGCTCAGCATTCATCTCGCATCGCCGATGGTGAACGATGAGCGTCATCGAACACGATGCGGTGTCGAGCGGGGTGACGTTTCCACGTCGGCCAGTCGTCACCTACGGGCAGTGGATCGTCCACGTCGCCCTTCTCGTGGCGTTCCTCTTCGCAACGTCCCGGTTCATCGGTCCCGGAATCTTCACCATCGACGAGAATGCTTACCAGGCGCAGGTTGACCAGCTGGTTGACAACGGCGAGTGGGGCGTTCCTTACGTCTCGGGACCCGAGGGCGTGCCCAACACGTTCGCACCCTTGGCCCTGTCCGAGGTTCGTGACGAAGCCTGGTTCCCATACGTCCGCCACGCTGCATATCCCGCCACCATTGCTGCTCTGACGGCGACCGTTGGCGGCTCGGTGGCGATTGGCTGGTCGTTGGTGGCGCTTGTTGGTCTGGCGCTGGCTGCCGGCGTGTTGGCCGACCGCGGCGACCGGCACGGCGTTGACGGCCGCCTGGTGTTCTGGCTGACGGCAAGTGCGAGCCCGTTTCTGATCCACGCGCATATCGGTTGGGCCCACTTGCCGGCTGCGTTCGCCGTTTTTGTTGCCGTCGCCGCGATCGCTCGCTCCGAACGATGGTCGCTCTCTTCCGCGCTGCTCATCGGGGCGGGGCTCGGCCTTGCCATCCTGCTGAGAACAGAAGCACTCCTGGTGGCCGCAGGTCTGGTGGTTGCCGTCGCCTTGCTGCCCCGGCCGAGAATGGATCGGCTGCGCTGGCTGACCACGCTGATAGGCGTGACACTCACAGCGTTCGCCGCCGATCGGATGCTGTTTCGTTGGGCGACTGATTCGGTGGCGCTTGCTCCAAGCGGCAACGGCGACGGCGCCAGCGGCTTTCTGGTCGAACGCTTTCAGGCGTCGATTGCGTTGTTCTTCGACGTCGGAGGGCAGTCGCCCCAACATGTCGCTCGTCTGCTCTGTGCCGTATTGCTCCTCGGTGCTGCGGTGATGGTTCGTCGCGGGAGCGACCTCGGACTGATCGTCGTGGTGTCGTCGCTCGGGTGTGTCCTGGGCCTTTACGGTTCCCTGAACGGTGATGCCTATCGCGGACTACTGGGCGCCTGGCCGTTGCTGGCTCCCGCTCTCGTCTTTGTCAGTCCCGCCCCTCGGCATCGTTTCTTCCTGACCGCACTGTTTTCCACGTGGGTACTTCTCGTCCTGACAATTCCAGCTGATGGCGGTGGCTCGGGTTGGGGTGGGCGATTGGGCCTGGTGGTGCTTGCCACTGCTGTTCCCGCCGTTGCTGACGCGGTGTCCGATGCACGCCGAGACGTGGGGCGCTCGGTCGTCGTTGGTTCTGCGATGCTGGCCAGTCTCGCGGTGAGCCTTTCTGGCCTCCAAACGCTGGCCTCAGCGCACGAGACATCTGTTGTGGTGGAGGAGAACGTCTCGTCTGTCTTCGCAACCTTCGTCGGAACTGACGAGCTCCTGATCTCGACGGACCGTCGGCTCGGTCGGTTTGCTCCTGATGTTGCCGTGCGCTTGCCGCTGCAGTCGCTGCCTGATGATGAGGAGCTTGCTGGCTTCCTGGCGACCCTGGAGCAGGTGAACTCGATCGAACGCATCGTTCACCTCGACTTGTTCGACAACGACCTTCCTCGGATTCCCGCTGGTTGGAGTGCTGAGGAACCCGTACTCGATGGTTCGGTTCGCTTGATCGAGATCACGCGAGAAGCGCCATGACCGCGACGAAAACAGGACCGACAACATCGCCGGCCGGACCTGTCGAGGCTTGGGGTCAGCGGAGGCTCAGCAGCTCGTCATCGATCAGCGCGTTCGTCATCCTCATGGCGGTCTACTTCTTGCTCTCGCTTGCTGGTAGTCCCGATGCCTACCTCAGTTCTGACGTTGGCGGGAAGACCGCAGCACTCGAGGCGATGGTTGAGCGAGGGGACTGGAGCCCCGATCTGGGCTACTGGGCAGAGGCATCTGACCCTGAGGGCGTTGTCTTTCCGTTCGCGAACACCACGAAGACCGAGAACGGTAAGTGGGTCAACACGACATCACTACCGATGGTGCTTGCTGCTCGGCCGCTCTGGGCACTGGGCGGGGCTCAGCTCGCTCTCTTGATTCCCATGGCCGCCGCGGCGGGCTCGGCTGTGATCGCTGGTCGTATCCAGCAGCGGTTCGACCCCCTCGGTCGATCGCAAGCGATATGGGTCGTCGGACTTGCGACGCCGGTCGCTGTCTACGCGCTCGACTTCTGGGAGCACAGCCTCGGGTTGTTTCTGATGGGGCTCGGTGTGTTGCTCGTGATCGACTGCCTCGACCAGCCATTGGTCAGCAGAGCTCTCGGCGCAGGTGCTGCCTTCGGGCTGGCGGCAACCATGCGGCAGGAGGCGCTGATCTACGGATTCATTGCCGGAGGTCTTCTTGTGGTCGAGCTGCTGCGGAGTCGATCGAGACGGAAGAACCTCTCGAACGACGCCCTGGTGTGCGCAGCAATGGCGTTCGGAGCGCTGGCGGTGCTCGTGGCCAACGCGATGGCCGAACGCTTCCTGTACGGGGCGTCGCTCCGCTCAGGTCGAACGGTCGCTGCGACGACCAGCGCGGGTAACAACATCGGCGATCGTGTCGATGCAGCGTTCACCATCAGCCTCTCGCCGATCAACGGCATCGACCCCATTGCAACGGCCTTCGGTCTCGCGATCCTCGGATGCTTGCTCTGGCTCGTGCTCGCAGTGATCCGCGGTGGTGATCGGCGAGTACCCAGCGCTCTAGCGATCGCCATCGGATCGATCCTCCTGCTGCGGGTCGTTCGCTTCGGACCGTCCTTCGTCCCCGGCGTGGTGCCTGCCGCTCCGCTTGTGGTTGCCGGCGCAGTGCTCGGCGTCCGTTCGGCGGCACATCGAACGATCGCCCTGATCGCTTTGTTGCCCGTCCCTCTTGTGTATCTGACGCAGTATGTGCAGGGAGCGGTGCCTCAGTGGGGCGGCCGGTACCTGCTGCTTTCTGGCTTCCTGCTCGTGGTTGTCGCATGCTCGATGCTGCCGACGCTTGATCGAAAGGTGTTCGCCGGGCTGGCCGTTGCCGGTTTGTTGGTGACGCTGACTGGTGTTTGGTTCAACGCCGAGCGAACGAATCTCCTAGCCGACGACTTCGATCTGATCGATTCGGTGGCAAACGGGGACGTTGTCGTTTGGTACGACCCGTTCATGGCCCGCGAGGCAGGACCGGAAATGCTCGAACAACGATGGTTGTCGTCGGTGGGCGATCGCGAACGTACGACGGTGCTCGATGTGTTTGACGATGAAGACGTCGATCGCTTCGTCTATGTCGACCGAACTGGCGCCGATGAACCCTCGTTCGACGGTTTTGTTGCCGCATCCGATGTTGGAGCTTGGGAGCTCAGCCAGATCCTGAATCAGCGACTCACGATCTTCGTACGGAGATAGCTTCGCTCGAACATGCGTTCTGGTCACGCGGATCGCTAGCCTCTCCCAGGTGGGGAACACGATCGAGATTCGCGGCGCTCGCGAACACAATTTGCGGAACGTCGACTTGAAGCTTCCGCGGGAGAAGCTGATCGTGTTCACCGGGCTTTCCGGGTCTGGGAAGTCGTCTCTGGCTTTCGACACGATCTATGCCGAG
>CAZYLX010000444.1:0-3763 GCA_964648595.1 uncultured Acidimicrobiaceae bacterium | reverse complement strand
GACGTGATCAGCGACGCCATCACCCGCGCCGGGCCGATCAATTCACCGCTCGAACGACTGGCCCAACTCGGAGGGTTCGAGATCGCCGCCATCGCTGGCTTTTGCCTCGCTGGAGCGGCAAACAAGGTTCCGGTGATCATCGACGGCGTCATTGCTCTTGCCGGCGCAGCCGTTGCCGCCGAATTCGCCCCTGCGGTTGTTCAATCGCTTGTCGCCGGTCACCGATCGGTGGAGCCAGCTGCGGTCGCGGCATTGGACCATCTCGCACTCGAGCCGCTCATCGATCTCGAGCTGCGTTTGGGAGAGGGAAGCGGGGCTGCGCTTGCCTACCCGTTGGTGAAGGCGGCAGCCCGCATCCCCAACGACATGGCCACCTTTGGTGACGCCGGCGTGAGCGACACGGCGTCATGAGCCCTACTGTTGGGCCCATGACGATCGAAGGCACGTACGAACCGAGCACGTGGGATTGGGTCCGGGAACAGGTCGAGGCCTACGAGCGATCCGGGGGCACCGAAGCCGGCACACTGCGAGAAACGGGCATCCCGATCATCGTGATGACGTGCACGGGTCACAAGACTGGCAACGTCCGCAAGGTGCCGCTGATGCGGGTCGAACACGAAGGCGACTATGCAATCGTCGCTTCGAAGGGTGGTTCGCCAAACCATCCTGGCTGGTATCACAACCTCGTCGCTGACCCGACCGTGACCGTTCAGGACGGACCGGAACCGTTCGCTGCTTCGGTCCGGATCGTCACAGGCGATGAGCGTGCAGCGTGGTGGGAGCGGGCGGTCGCCGTCTTTCCGCCATACGCCGAGTACAAGGACAAGACCGATCGGGAGATTCCGGTCTTCGTGACCGTTCGATCCTGAGGCACATCGCCGACGTGACGCCAGAGATCTCGTTCCGCCCTTTGGAGGAGTCGGATCTTCCAATGCTGCACCGTTGGCTGAACGAGCCCGGGGTTGTCGAGTGGTGGGAAGGCAACGATGTGACCCGGGACGCGGTCGCGCGTGACTACTGGGACGACGTCGACCCAGGCATCGAACACTGGTTGGCGATCGACAACGGAACGCCGTTCGGCTGGATCCAGTGCTATCCCGTCACTGCGGACCCCGAGGAATGTGGCCCGTGGCGAGCCTTCGGCGTTCCCGACACGGCGGCCGGTATCGATTACCTGATCGGCGAGCCAGGCATCCGGGGCCAGGGGAGAGGTTCGACCATGATCGACAATTTCGTCTCTGACGTGGTGTTCGGACGCCACCCGACCTGGTCTCATGCGTGCGCCGGCCCCTTCTCGGCGAACGAGCAGTCATGGCGAGCCCTTGCCAAGGCCGGCTTCACCCACATCGGAACCATCGACGACCCCGAGGGGCCGTGCTACCTGATGATGCGCGACCGCGACGACCGTCAGGACGACGGACGCTAGACCTGCCACGATCAGACCAGAACGAAGGCGTGGCTCGACCCTTTCTTCGTGCGTCCGATCCGGGCCGCTCGATGATCACTGGCCGCCAACGCGGCAAGGACATCGTCAGTGGCCGCTGGATCCACCCCGAAGACCAGGCCGCCAGAGGTCTGGGCGTCAGCGATCAGAAGTTGGGTCAGCTCATCGTGGTCGCCGGGGTCAGTGAAGGTCTTCGCCCAGTCGAGATTGCGTCGGCTCCCGCCAGGCATGATGCCCCCGGCGGCCAGCTCCTCGGCCCCCGGCAGGAACGGCACCGCATCAACCTCGACAATCGCTGTCACGCCGGACTGCGTCGCCATACGCCCAAGGTGGCCCATCAAGCCGAAACCCGTGACGTCGGTGCATCCGGTGGCGCCTGCATCAACAGCGACGCCAGCGGCAACATCGTTGAGGCGAATCATCGAAGCGACAGCTCCGGCCGCGGTTTTGGCATCGGCGACATCAGCCTTGATCGCTGTCGTGATCACGCCGATTCCCAGCGGCTTTGTCAGGATCAGATCCTGACCGGGACGAAGCCCGGCGTTCGTCAAGTATCGATCGGTCGGAACCTCTCCGGTGACAGCCATGCCGTACTTCGGTTCGGGATCGTCGATCGTGTGGCCGCCGGCGATCACAAAACCGGCGGCATCTGCGATGTCTTGTCCACCGGCCAACACCTCACCGAGCAGGTCGATCGGGAGGGCGTCGACATTCCAGCCAACAAGGTTCAGGGCAAAGAGTGGGCGGCCACCCATTGCGTAGATGTCGGACACGCTGTTGGCCGCGGCCACTCGGCCCCAGGTACGGGCATCATCGACAACCGGCGTGATGAAATCGGCGGTGGACACCAGGCTTCGCTGATCGTCGAGACGCCAGATCGCGGCGTCGTCGCCGGTGTCCGGCCCGACGAGGAGTTCGGGTGCGGTAGAAGCAGGCAGTTGGCGCACGACGTGCGCCAGCTCGCTTGGTGCGAGCTTGCAGCTTCAACCAGCACCATGACTGAACTGCGTGAGTCGCGTCGGTCGGTCGCTCATGACCACCCCCTTTCCGTTCCGCGCGAGGTTACTGCGTCGAGCTTGACTCAAGATGTTGGCGAGCATCCCCCACACTCATGGGGTTTTCTGCTGCTCTATGCGTTCTATTGAACCCCTACCAAACGAGCGGGAGTAGTTGCACATGGCAACCAAGGCAGAAATGATTCAGGCCGTCGCAGAGCGCGCCGGCACCGACAAGAAGAGCACCGAGGAAGTCCTCGCAGCGTTCTTCGATCACACCGCAGAGCAGGTCAAGGCAGGCGAGAAGGTCGCTTGGCCCGGCTTCGGTACATTCTCGATGGGCGAGCGCGGACCGCGTACCGGACGCAACCCGCAGACGGGTGAGTCCATCAAGATCAAGAAAGCCGCTCCGTCAAGCTGGGCGCCTCTGCCCCGATGAAGGAATGGCTCCTCGCAGCAAAGAAGAAGCGCTGATTCTTCTCTGATGTTGTGATCGGCCCCGGCTTCGGCCGGGGCCGTTTACGTTTTGCCGCCCGTCAGGCTGCTCAGTGACCGGGCATGCTCCGGAGGAGCTCCTCGGTGTCGAAGAGCGGGGCGTCCGGTGCCTGCGACAAATGATCGGCCAGGGAGTCCGAAGGTGCAGACTGCCCACGGATCCATGGCGAGAGAGCCGGATAGGTCTCCTCTGTCTTGGCCCACAGGGTGGCGAACGACTGGTCGGCCATCGTGATGGTGATCTGTGTGCGGGTCGCCTTCTTGCCGTGAGCGACCGACACGCCGGCGATGACGCTGCCGGTCAGCGTGCCCAGAGATGCCCCGATCCCGCCCGTGAGCGTCTTCTTGAAGACATGCACACCGACAGGGGTCGCGACCAGCCAACCATCGGCCGGTATCCCACTTGCGATTGGTCTGCCGGCAGCCTTCGTCGTTGCATCAATCGCCAGTCGGCCGACAGCGCCGGTCGAGGGCCCCTTCAGCTTCCCCTCCGGCCGGGCGAACCGAGTCGCGTACAGCACCGGTCGGCCGTCGACTTTGCTCGAGATCTTTGCCAGCGCATCCATGCAGGCTTGTGGAATGTTGCTGTGCTGCGCCATGTACGGATTGACGGCATCATGGCCCAATCCCTTGAGCAAGCTCGCCCACCTTGTGACCGGTTGATCGACGCCGGCGATCTCGACCTGACCGAATGTCTGATCAGCTCGACGCCCAACGAGGTCGGAGAGCGATCAGGAGGTGGCGAGGCGCGCTGCCCTGTTCGCAAAGATGACGGCCCGAGTCAACGCACCGAACATCAAAGCGCCACCCACCAACAGGATGAGGATCA
>CAZYLX010000443.1:0-3764 GCA_964648595.1 uncultured Acidimicrobiaceae bacterium | reverse complement strand
ACGATGAGAGATCCGGAGCTCGACTTGGTGCGGGCGCCGATCTTCCGGGCAATCCAGATCGTCTCGTTCCCGACCTATGCCGCGTTCGTCTCCCTCATCTTTCTCCTGCCCGTCTACCTCCAATCGCTTCGAGGGTTCGACGCATTCGAGACCGGTCTCAGCACATTCCCCCAAGCCGTTGGCGTCTGGATCTCTTCGCAGATCGTTGGTCGGCGCTTCTACGCAAGGATCGGGCCTCGACGGCTTCTCTTCGCCGGCCTCACGAGCGCCCTCGTCGTCGGCCTCTTGACTACGACGCTCGATCTCGAATCGAGCCTCTGGGCCGTCCGAGCGCTCATGCTCGCCCGAGGACTCGGCCTGGGAATCGCGTTCATCGCCATCCAGACATCGATCTACGCCCAGACGAGTGTGCAAGACACCGCCCAGGCCACGGCATTGTTCAGCGCAAATCGCCAGAGCGCTCCAGCGTTCGGGGTGGCACTTGCGGCAGCCGTGCTCGCCGCGTCCGCGACCGACGTGGCGAGCCCCGAGCTCAGCGCCTACCGGCTGGCATTCCTGGTGTCGGCGTTGCTCTTCATCCCCGCGATCATCGCCACCTGGTGGGTGAGGGACGAAGATGCGGCCGCCACTCTGGCCCGATCCGATAGTTGAGCAACCGTGGTGTCAGCGGTGGGGCACCGATCGGGGAAATGATCAACGACTACTCATGACGGTTCCCGAACCGTGCTGGATCGCCAAGGCGGAACCATGCTGCGGCCATCATCGGACGCTCGGGCGCCTCAGGACTGACACCTACTAGGTTCGCACTCGAGTCGGGCAGGGATAGGCCTTCGATCTACGTCACCGGGAGTCGACATGACAAATCTTCATTGGTGGTCGGCGGCGGACATAGCTGCAGCGATTCGGAGTCGTGAGTTGTCGGCGTCGGAAGCGCTCGAACACTTCATCGCGCGCATCGAGACACTCGATGGCCCGATCAACGCCGTCGTGTGTTGGGACACCGAACGCGCCCGACGGACGGCGCGGGTCGCCGACGAGGCGGTCGCTCGAGGCGACGCCCTCGGGCCGCTACACGGCGTGCCGATGACCATCAAGGACTCGTTCCAGACAGAGGGCTGCACCACTACCAGCGGGTCACCCGATCTGGCCGGCTACGTACCGGATGCGGACGCGTGGCCGGTCGCCCGCCTACGTGCCGCTGGCGCGATTCCGTTCGCCAAGACCAACCTGCCGATATTCGCCGGCGACATCCAGAGCTTCAACGAGGTCTACGGCACCACCAACAACCCGCATGATCTCAGCCGCACACCCGGAGGCTCGTCAGGTGGTTCGTCGGCGGCGCTGGCAATGGGGTTCACACCTCTCGAACTGGGATCCGACATCGGCGGTTCGATTCGTGTGCCTGCTCACTACGCCGGTGTGATGGGCCACAAGCCGAGCTATGGCATCGTTCCGGCGCACGGTCAGATCCCTGGCATGCCCGGGTCGCTCACCCAGGCTGACCTTGCCGTGTGCGGCCCGATGGCGCGCACGGTCAACGATCTCGAGCTCGAACTCGACGCGCTGGTCGGGCCAGATCGGTGGAACGAACCGGCTTGGCGGCTGGAACTCCCGGCGGCGCGGGCGCTGGATTTCTCCGGATTGCGGATCGGCGCATGGTTCGACGACGACTACTGCCCGGTTGACGCTTCGACGCGGAGGGTTTTCGGCGAGCTGGTGGCGTCGATCGAATCGGCTGGCGGCACGGTTGACACCGACGCTCGCCCAGGCTTCACGCTGGAGAAGGCCGACACCGTGTTCCAGCGGTTGCTGATGGCCGCCCTGTCGGGTGAGTACTCGTATTCGGCGATCGAGGAGCTGGCGACAACCGACGACTCGACGCCGATCGGTGTCGCTCAACGAGCCGCCGCCATGCGACACCGCGAATGGTTGGCTCACAACGAACGTCGGCTCCAACTCCGCCAGCGTTGGCGCGAGTTCTTCGAGCGCTACGACGTGATGCTGATGCCGGTCCAGCCGCGCGGAGCGATCCCACACGATCACAGCCATCCACAGTGGGGTCGCACGGTCGAGATCGACGGTGTGGTTCGCCCATACCTCGACCTGTTCGGCTGGACGGGGCCGGCGGGTGCTGGATTCCTGCCGGCCACCGTGGTGCCCACCGGGCTCGGTGACGACGGTCTGCCGATCGGCGTCCAGATCGTCGGGCCCTATTTGCACGATCGAACGACACTGCAGGTAGCGCGTCTGGTCGCCCAGTTGAGTGGTGGCTGCCCGCGACCGGCGATGGCAGGCTGATCTGGTCGAGGATCGGCTGTCTCGACTTGCTCGCGCCTGATGAAACCGTGCGAAGAGTGTCCCTAGTTCTGTGCCTAGAAACTGGTGGTACGAGACCTTATTCAGCATCACGGGCTGGAGGTCGAAGCCGAGAACTCCCTGGTCAGCGGTACGGAACGTCACTGGCTGGACGCCCGGGGACGACCTTCGACATCTTCGAAGGCACCGAACAGATCCAGCAGCTGGTGATCTCCCGGGCGATCTCGGGTGTGTGAATCAAGTAATTCGTCGTGGCTGACGTTGCGTGCCGATGAAACCCAGGGACATTTGAGTCAATCGAACGCGACAGCATCTGATGATGTTGGCGTTTGGGTGCCACTTCGCTTCCATCCTTTCTCTGCCAACGAACTGCTGATTTGTTGGCGACCAAGCGCTCAGTCGTCGAGACTCCGTTGGTGGACGAAGCTGATCGTCAGGTGTTTCAGGATCGGCGTAGGGCTGAGAGCTTCAGATCCGAGGCGGAGCTCTATGACGAAGCGCGGCCGTCCTACCCGAGTGAGCTCTTCGCCTGGTTGAGCGACCCTGCGGCTGGCACGGCGGTCGATGTTGGGTGTGGCACTGGTCAGGTCGCCCGCCAGTTGAGTGCCGCGGGCTGGCGCGTGATCGGCGTCGAAGTCGACGAGCGAATGGCAGCTGTCGCACGCTCGCATGGTGTTGCCGTCGACGTGTCGCCGTTCGAGGAGTGGCAAACCCTGGAGACATTCGATCTTGTCTGCTCCGGCCAGGCCTGGCATTGGATCGATCCGCAGATTGGATTCCGCCATGCCGCGGCTCTGCTCCGACCAGGCGGTCGCCTTGCACTCTTCTGGAACTCGTATGGCTACGACGAGCCGACGATGGCCATGTTCGAGGAAGTCGTCGGTCGGCATGCGCCTGGCCTGCTTCTCGACTCGGTGCCCTTTGGCACGGCGATTCCCGATCACGCCGCACTCGACGCCGACATGATCCGGCGGACTGCTCAACGGTTTGCGGAACCCGAGTTCCTCGTGTTCCGTCACGGGCGACGCCAGAGTGTCGAAGAGTGGCTGGCGGAGTCCGTGACACACTCTCCCGTGATGCTGCTCGCTGACGGAGTCAGAAATGCGCTACTTGCCGATCTTCGGTCGTCTCTCGCCGCCTTGAACGACGGCCACGTCGACGTCGAGTACGAAACTCGAGTCACCTCCGCCGTGCGCCGATAGCGCTCAGTCGAGTGACGGGCCGATTTGGGGTCAGGCGAGGACGAGGCGCTCGACTGATTGGCCGGTGAGTTCAGCGATGAGTTCGAAGTCCTTGTCGAGATGCAGGACGGTCAGTTCCGTAAGCTCGGCGGTGGCGGCGATCAGGAGATCGGGAATAGATGGAGCGCGGTGCTGTGCCCGAGCTGCGAGGGAGGTCTGGATCTCGACCGAGCGGTCTTCGATCTTCGGGGTGAGGTACTCGACGGG
>CAZYLX010000442.1:0-3781 GCA_964648595.1 uncultured Acidimicrobiaceae bacterium | reverse complement strand
GTTCTCGATTCGTCGCTCCTCGAACGCCTCGAAGCTCCAGTAGGAAGCCCATGTCTTCTTGATGGTTCGCTCGACCGTCTTCTTGTGATCGCTCTCATCCACCTGGAGCTCAGGATCCAGGAATCCAGTGTTCGAGTCGTACAGGCCGGCGCCGGTGAATCCTTCGATGTCCTCGATCGAACTCGACGAACGGAACCGAAGGCCCTGCGTCACAGCCAGATCACCGAACGTCGACTCGAGCACGCCGATGAGGTCGGAAAGGTCGGACTTCTTCATGTCGCCGCCTCGAAGCAGGTTCATGAAGCCGTCGGCTTCGAGAATCGTTCGAATCGGACCGTCAGGGTGACCGTCGAAGAAGCCTTCGGCGAGCTCGACGTCAGCATCGGAGGTGTAGGTGTCGCCATAGTCCTCCGCTCCCTCCAGAAGCAGGAATCGAATTCGAGGGTCGACTCGGAAGTCCACGTCCTCCAACATCGCATCCAGCTCGGTTTCGACCATGGCCAGATGTCGGAAATAGGGAGCAACGGTGACGGCCAGTGGCGTGTCTGGCGTGGTCACACCGACGGCGCCGATGAGCGCGAGGAAGCCCGCGGATTTTCCACCGATCGTCGAGCGCAGCGCAGCCACATCGGCCTCGCTCCCGATGGCAGCCGCGAGCTCGGCAAGCGAGAGGACCAGGGGCATGTCCGCCAGGTCGACGGACGGAACGACGATCGGGGAAGGCGAACGCAGCTCCTCCCACTGTTCAAACTGTTCACGGGTGATGAGCGTCACCTGGACATCGTCGTTGCCGTTGGTGCTGACAACTGCGTACGCCCGCGATCGAGCGGCGCCGGTGATGGCCGGGTCATCGAGCAACCCGGAGATGGACACGTTCGGAATGCCTCGATTCCGAGCAAGCAGGTTGACGTGGGCCAGCGGTGTCTGCGGGTTGGCCGTGAGGATGGCAGACGCAGGCGGCAACCAATCGGGAACGTTCTCCATGACGAGGATGTCGGAACGACGTGCTGCATTCAGGTCTGCAGCATCTTGGATCAGACGGAGCCGTCCGGCAGTCAAGCCCTGGTTGTACACCGTGACTTCGCCCGGAGGTACGAGGTCGGCGTAGTGCACAATGCGCTCGGCGTAGCGGTCGTCAGCGTCGGTCATCGACAGAGCCGTGGCTTCTTGAGCAGGCGACCGAACGACCCACTCGAGACCGTCGCCGATTTCGCTCGGAAGCGCCTCGACCAGGCGGTCGATGAGCTGGCCGATCGATTCCGGGGTCGTCTGCTCGCTGAATTCCATTTCGATGACCCAACGGTCGCCGCCGTCGAGGGGAAATCGTGTGACCGAACCCAACCCGTATGTCTTGTCTTCAGCCCGCAGTGCGAGGTCGTAGTAGCGATCGGAATAGAGACGATCACCGTCCGGTGTGAAACGGAGATCGAGCGGAAGATCGCGAGGACGGGTTGATGCCCATGCGTAGACCTCGTCGACGGTTGTGAAGGTCGGGATGGAGCCGGATGCAACCGGTTCGGTGTCGAGGCCCGGAACGGCTTCGCCGTTGAGCAGCCGGAACCAGTACCACTCGTCGTGCAGCTCGTAGAAGGAGCTGTCCAGCCAGACCACACCCGGCTCGCTCAAATCAGGAATGGCGAACTTCACCACGGCTCGCTCTGCGGCCTCGTCGACCCGAGCGAGGGTGAAGAACTCATCGACAGAGTCGATTCGGTCGACCGTGTGATCGTCGAAGACGCCGGTCGACTCCTGGCTCGTTGTTGTGGTGTTCGTCGTGGTTGATGTGGCTGACGGCTCGCTGCTCTGGCAGGCCGACGCGACGAGGATGCAGGCCATCAAGGCAAGAACAACGAAACGGGGTGACCGGCGGCTCATGGTCGTGAGACGAGATGAACTGCGCTCTGGTTCCCTACTCGGCAAGAACCTGGGGCTGGGCTTCCGCATCACAGGACTATCGGCGGTTCACTGTTGCATTTCAGTCGGGGCATTTCAGTCAGGACTCGACGTCGGCGAAGATGGGTCGACCATGGGATCGAGGACGGCATGACAAAGCACGAAGCTGACAACCGGGATGGTGACAACCGGTCAGAGGCCGGCAAGGGCCTTCGCACCGCGATCTCCGGCCTTGCGCTCCGAAGCATCGGTCCGGCGTTCATGGGTGGGCGGATCGCCGACATCGCCGTTGATCCTCGACGTTCCTCCACCTGGTACGTGGCTGTCGGCTCTGGCGGCTTGTGGAAGACAACAAATGCCGGCACAACGTGGTCCTCGGTCTTCGATGACCAGGGGTCGTACTCGATCGGCTGTGTCACGATCGATCCGAACCAGCCAGATGTCATCTGGGTCGGCACGGGCGAGGCCGTGAGCGGCCGCCACGTGGCGTGGGGCGACGGCGTCTATCGCAGCCCGGATGGCGGGAAAACCTGGGCATGTATGGGTCTCGAACGGTCCGAGCACATCGCCGAGATTCTGATCGATCCTCGCGACAGCTGTGTGGTCTACGTGGCAGCTGAGGGGCCCTTGTGGTCGTCGGGTGGCGAGCGAGGGTTGTTCAAGACGATCGATGGTGGTGCGACTTGGGATGCGGCCCTCGCCATCGACGGTGACACGGGGGTGACCAGCGTGGCATTCGCCCCGAACAACCCCGACATCATCTACGCCGCGACCTACCAGCGTCGACGCCGAGTTTGGAGCTTCCTCGGAGGCGGACCCGGTTCGGGCATCCACGTTTCGATTGATGCCGGCGCCACTTGGAACCGCAACAGCCAGGGCCTACCAGAGGGCGAGATGGGAAAGATCGGCCTCGCCGTCACTCCGGCCGCGCCCGACGTCGTGTTCGCCACGATCGAAGCTGAGGAATCTGAGCGGGGCTTCTACCGTTCGACCGACCGGGGTGCGAGCTGGGAGCGCAGGAGCGATTACATCTCCGGCGGTACGGGTCCACACTACTACCAGGAGATCATGGCTTCGCCCCTCGACGCCGACCTCGTTTACCAGGTTGACGTGTTTCTTCACGTCACTCGCAACGGCGGAAGCTCGTTCGAGATTCTCGAGACGGGGCGCGAGAAACACAGCGACAATCATGTGGTCTGGATCGATCCCAACGACGGTGATCATCTGCTCGTTGGAACAGACGCCGGCCTCTATGAGACGTTCGATGAGGGAACCTCGTTCCGCCATTTCGCGAACCTGCCGGTCTCGCAGTTCTACCGAGTGGCGCTCGACAACTCGGTGCCGTTCTTCAACGTCCTCGGCGGCGCCCAGGATCTGGGAACCGTGTTCGGCCCGTCACGAACGATGCAACTCGACGGGGTGCGCAATCAGGACTGGTACGTGCCGCTCGGGGCCGACGGCTATCACGTCGCCTTCGACCCGGACGACCCCGACGTCTCCTACCTCGAGTGGCAGACCGGAAATGTCATGCGCCACGACCGGCGGACCATGGAGCTCCAGGACATCCAGCCACAGCCACAGCCTGACGAGCCGCCGGAGCGTTGGAACTGGGACACCCCAATTCTCGTCAGTCCTCACGACCCGCGCCGCATCTATGTGGCATCACAGCGGCTGTGGCGAAGCGATGACCGGGGCGAATCTTGGACGCCGATCAGTCCGGATCTGACGACGCAACAGAATCGATACGAGCTGCCGACGTTCGACCACGTCGCAAGCGTCGACTCCCTGTACGACCACGAGGCAATGTCGCTCTACAGCACGATCACCCACGTCACGGAGTCCCCGATCACCGAGGGACTCCTCTACGTCGGCACCGACGACGGGCTGA
>CAZYLX010000441.1:0-3781 GCA_964648595.1 uncultured Acidimicrobiaceae bacterium | reverse complement strand
TGTGATCCTCGGCGACCACGGCAACGCCTTCCGTTCCCTTCCGTTTGCCGAGGACAACGCACTCGGCATCATCACTCAGGAGGTCGCGGCCTCCGGCAATCGGTTCATCGGCACGATGGGCAGCACGTTCACCGCACTGATCCATCGAATGCGTCGGCAACGTGATTTCGAGTCGCCGTTCTGGTACACCGCCGACTACACCCCGGCCGGACCGAGCTTCGCCGACGGGGCCTACATCGAATCGAGATCGGGTCGATACACCTGGAATCGAATCGGCTACGCGATAGCTCCGGAAACCCTTGCCTGGTTGCGGGAATGGCCGGAGGCAGCGTCCTCACCGGATGACGCGGTCGACGCCGTTGCCGATCGGAGAGGCGACACACCAGTACCGATCCATGCCGTCGTCTGCACCGACACGAATCCCTACGGCGACTGGCAATGCGAGTTCCAGGAGCACACCTGGGCTCGGGTACGTCAACCGGGCGAGTTGGTTCGCCTCGTCGGTTGCCCGAACCAGGAGCGTCCGCCAACCACCCGGTACTCCCGGCTGATCACCACTGCGGCCCGAAACGACCATCCGGATGCGCCAAAAGAGTACGCCGGGTTCAATCGGCTGTGGTCGCTGCAGGAGTGGCTGGAGCTCGAGCAACCTTCTGGCTCGATCCTCGTGCTGGATTCGGACTTCGTCTTCCGCGGCCCGATCCGATCTCGAGCCGAGCCTGGTCTGGTGATCGCCCAGGAGTGGTTCGGCGAGGGAACGGTCGACTGGCTACGGCAGAGTCTTTCGAGCCGGATCGTCGCCGACCCAGAACGAATCGAACCCTTCACGTGGCCCCTCTTGATCGATGCCCTCGATCTTGTTCGCATCCTCCCTCGGTGGATCGAACTCACCGCTGAGCTACGAGCGACCGAGGGGATGTGGGAGAGCGACATGTTCGCTCTCGTCGGAGCCATTGCGGAGACCGACATCGATGTGAAGTACGAGAACCTCGGTGCTTGGATGAACTGGCCAGAGGCCTTTGTGGCTGGTGCTCCAATCATTCACTATTGCCAGGAGGTCAAGGCGAGGGACGGAAGTCCCATGTGGCATAAGCAGCGCTACCGCCCGTGGGAACCGCTCGGCGTTGACCCGAACGATGCTTCCCTCGATTACTGCCGAGATCTGCTCCACCTTCTCGACGAGTACGTTCGAGTTCGAAACCGATCGTGAGTCGTCGATCGGGTCAACGAGCCAACGAGCCGGACGAATCGGGCGCAGGCATGGCAGGTCCAACGCAGCTGCTGCAATACGGTGACAGTGTCGAGCAGCAAATCGAGTGGTGGGCTCCGCACGGCGGCACGGTTGGCGCGGTAGTCGTCTTGATCCATGGTGGGTTCTGGAGAGCCCGGTACGACTGCTCACTGATGCACCCGTTGGCCGTGGATCTGGTCGCACGAGGAATCGGGGTGTGGAACGTCGAGTACCGGAGGGTGGGCAGCAACGGGGGAGATCCGGCCACGACAACCGCCGACGTAGCGGAGGCGGTGGATCGCCTGGCCTCGTTCGTCCCGGAGGGATCAGCGCAGGCGATGGCCGATGCCGGGATGTCGACGGTCGTGATCGGCCACTCCGCCGGCGGACACCTTGCGACCTGGGTTGGCGGCCGCGAGGAGCAGCCGATCGTGCCGGCCTTGGTGATCAGCCAGGCTGGTGTGCTGGATCTCTATTCCGCGGCGGCGCAACGCCTCGGTGACGGAGCAGTGCAGGACTTCCTCGGAGGGGAGCCCGCCGAAGTCCCCGATCGCTACCGAGCAGCCACCCCGCACCTCCATGCCGGTCGGGTCCACTGCGTTCATGGCTCAGCCGATGACACTGTCCCGGTTTCGCAATCGCTGGACGCTCGAGATGCCGCTGGCGTAGCCATCTCGACAAGCGTGATCGAAGCCGACCACATGGACGTCATCGATCCAACGCATCCGGCGTGGGATCGTCAGATCGAGTTGATCGAAGAAGTGATCAGTCGACCCTGATGGTCACGACCATGCCGCCGTGCTCGTCGATCCCAATCCATTCACTGGCGATCGGCGGCGGGGGGATCTTGAAGTCGACGTCGGTTGGGTCCGAGGCCACGACTTCCAATGAAACGCCGCCCCGTTCCGGGTCAGAGGCAACGATCAGCGTGGATGGTGCCATCTCTCGCGCTGCTGACGCCAAGAGTTCCTGCGCCAGTCGAAGCGTGAGATGGGCGCGAGCCGGATCGGAGGCAGGATCGATCTCGGTGCCGACCCTCCAATCAATGCCGATGAATGCACCGACGTCCTCGCGTAGCGCCAGCGCTTCGATCTCGATGGCTAGCTTCAGCGCGTTGATGTCGGCCTCACGGAACGGGCTGGGATCCTCGACGGGGTTGGCGGCGACGCTGTAGCGCCAGGTGCGTTCGCTCCTCACAAGCTCGAGATCCCATGCCATCGCCGGGCTGAAGCCGGGGACATCCAGGTCGGATCCATCCTCGGTGACGAGGACGCTCGGCACCGACGGTGCTCGTTGCTTTGCCGCTTCGTCGGCCGCCTCGACGAGCTCCACCTGCAGTCGCTCGGTCTCGAGCGTCAGCTCGACGTTCTCGCGTTCCTTGGCATCGGCGGCTTCTTCTTGCTGCTCGAGCGTCGCTCGCGTCGTCGACAACTCGCTCGATTGTTCGGTCAGCGCGGCATCGAGTTCCTGTCGGGCCAACTCGAGCTCCTCCCTCGCCGATTCGAGGTCTTCGGCCCGCTGCTCAGCGGCGTCCGCCCGCTCGGTTGACTCAGCGAGATCGGCCTCGAGTCGTGCTGCGAGTTGCTCGGCGATCTTCTGTTCCGCCTCGAGGCGCACGATGTGAGCGTCGAGATTCCTCGCTCGTTCTGAAACGGTCGTGAGGTCCTTCTTGGAACGAGTCAAGGCTTCGTCGGTGGATGCCAACGCCCCTCGGGTCTGGAGGAGGACCATGAGAAGGACGAGCGCAGCAACGGCGCACAGGACAACGAGCACGAGCACCGCCGCAGACTACCCAGTCAAACGTTCGGAGTCGGGTCGAGCCCGACGGGTTCATCCTCGGGGTGGACGCCGCGTGTCTACGATCAGATCATGGCGACCACCTCGAATGCTTCCATCCTGGCCATGCTCGATGAATTGGTGACACTCACCACGTTGCAGGAGGGCAGCCCCCAGTCGTTCAAGGTTCGGGCCTACGAGAAGGCCAGGCAGGGCCTGCAGTCAGCCATCGGCCCGATTGCCGACCTGACGCAAAGCGAGCTCGTTGCGGTCAAGGGCGTCGGCAAGTCGACCGCGGCAAAGATCCGAGAGTTCGTCGACACCGGCACGGTCGAGAAGCTGGAAACCCTTCGAGCCGCGTTCCCGCCTGACGTCGTTGCCCTCAGCCGGATCCCTGGGTTGGGGCCGAAGACACTCGCTCTGGTTCGTTCGGAGCTGGGCGTCGAGAACGTGGACGATCTTCGAGCGGCGATCGACGCTGAACAATTGCGAAGCCTTCCGGGCCTCGGCGCCACCACAGAGGCGAAGATCGCAAAGGCGATCGATCGTCTGGGTTTGACGGGGAAGGACCAGCGCACGCCCATTGCTGATGCACTCCCGTTGGCGGAACGGCTCGTTGCCGATCTCGAAGCGATCAAAGGCGTCGAGCGAGCCCAGTACTGCGGCTCGTTGCGCCGGTTCTCCGAGACCATCGGCGACATCGACATCACCGTTGCCTCCCGTACGCCCAAGGCCGTGATGGAGGGGGTCCGACAGCACTCCGACCTCGCCGAG
>CAZYLX010000440.1:0-3782 GCA_964648595.1 uncultured Acidimicrobiaceae bacterium | reverse complement strand
ACCTCGCTCCATCGGCACCGCCGATCGCCGCGCCACCGACGTTGATCCGCACCCCCCGGACAGCAGTCCGAGGAACGCCACGAACAGCAAGCAACGAGGCCGCCAAAGCCCAGCTCCCTGCTGCTTTCTCCGACTCTTGAGCATCGTCGTCCACCACTTCCCTGCACAGAATCACGGCCTCCTTCCCCGCCGTAGAGACCAACGTCAGGAGAACTCCAGCGTTGGTTGGCAAGCCGGTGACTTTCTGCCCTGATCCAGTTCAGGGTCCGGGCGCAACGTGTAAGAAACAACTACGTCGCACGTCGCCGGCGGCTTGCCGAGGAAGCTGGCGGCCGTGCCCCTACAGAACCGAGGGGACGTCATGGGGACACTCGAAGAGAGCCGAACGATCGATCTGACTTTGCCGACGAACCGATCCGTTGGGCCGATGGCGGCCACCGCCACCGGCCTCACCAAGCGGTACGGGGAAGGCAACACCGAGGTTCTCGCGCTCGATGGCATCGACGTCGGGTTCGAGGCGCAGCGGCTCACTGCCATCATGGGTCCCTCTGGATCCGGGAAGTCGACCCTGCTGCATTGTGTTGCCGGCCTCGACGAGCTGACCGAGGGCGAAGTCAAGATCGGCGACACGGTGATCTCCGAGCTCTCTGATCGCGGGCTCACGCTGCTGCGTCGCGAGCGGCTCGGATTCATCTTCCAGGCCTTCAACCTGGTTCCCACCCTGACTGCAGAGGAGAACATCCTGCTTCCGCTGCTCCTTGGTGGGCGCAAGCCTGATCGGGAGTGGGAGAAGCGCGTGATCAGCAACCTCGGCCTCGGCGACCGGCTACATCACGAGCCCGACGAGCTCTCCGGCGGCCAACAGCAGCGTGTTGCTGTTGCTCGCGCACTCGTCACCCAGCCCGAGATCATCTTTGCCGACGAGCCAACCGGAAACCTCGACTCCAATGCCGGAGGAGAGGTGCTGGGCTTCCTACGTCGTGCAGTTGACGACTTTGGTCAGACCGTCGTGATGGTGACCCACGACCCTGGAGCCGCCTCCTACGCGGACACCGTGATCTTCCTTCGCGACGGAAGGCTCATCGACACACTCGACAACCCGACGACGGAGATGGTCTTCGACCGGATTCGTTCGCTGGAGGCGTAGTCCGATGCGAGCGATGATGCTTCTGAGCCTCCGCAACATGCGGAAGAACAAGCTTCGCTTTGGCCTGACGACCTTTGCCGTGCTGCTCGGGGTCAGCTTCGTCGTCGCCTCGTTCGTGTTGTCTGACGGGCTTCGCTCGTCGTTGAACGCAATGGTCGACACCGGGTTCGAGACCACCGATGCCCAGGTTCGGGCAGCAGGCGACTTCGACGAGATCGCGTTCACCGATCGTCAGATCGACGAGAGCCTGGCTGACATCGTGGCCGGCATCGACGGTGTCGAGGGCGTCAGTCCCAACACCGACTCCATGAGCATCACACCGCTCAACAGCAGCGGCGATCCTCTCGGCTCGATGATGTCGCCGGTCGTGGCCGTGAGCTGGGACGGCTCAGACATCGGAGCGCTTCGACTCCTCGAGGGCAGAGTGCCGGGCCCTGGCGAATTCGCGCTGGACCAAGCGACCGCCGATCGAGAGAACATGGCGATCGGTGGCACCTACACCGTGATCGGGAGCGAAGGACCCGAGTCATTCGAACTCGTTGGCATCAACCAGTTCGGCGACGATGGTGTCCTCAGCGAGTTCGGTCTGGCGTCGTTCGAGCTGGACGAGCTTCAGCGGCTCGACGGGAGCGAGGGCCTCGTTCGCTACATCGATGTGGCAGCCGAGCCAGGAACTGATCTGACGCAGCTTGCGGCTCGCATCGACGCCGCACTCCCATCCGACGTAGAAGTCATCGCCCACGATGCCCTCGTGGCCGAGATCCAGGATGAGCTGGGTGACATCATCGGCATCTTCGGCAACGTGCTGCTCGCCTTCGCCCTCGTTGCCGTCTTCGTGAGCACCTTCATCATCGGGAACACATTCAACATCCTGCTGGGCCAGCGAGTTCGACAGCTGTCGCTCCTCCGAGCGCTGGGGGCGAGCTCTCGCCAGGTCCGGTTCGGTGCTGTCTTCGAAGCGATCATCATTGGCATCGTCGCCTCGATCCTCGGGCTGATCGGCGGCATCGGGCTTGCGCTCGGCTTGCGGCAGATCATGGACATGATGGGATTGAGCCTGCCAACGATCGACATCATCATCAATGCCAGAACGATCATCCTCGCAGTGCTCGTCGGCGTTGGCGTCACGTTGTTCGCCTCGCTCGCCCCTGCTCGTCGAGCGGCTGGAGTCTCTCCGATGGCCGGCATGCGAGCTGGCTTCCGGTTCGGTTCAGGTGAGGGCACTCGGCGCACGATCATTGCCATCGTGCTCGCTGTCATCGGCGCAGCCGGGATCGCCTACGGGCTCTTCGCAGGAAGTGAGAACACGGCCCTGCTGCTCGGCGTCCTTGGCCTCGGAGCGGTGTGCACCTTCGTCGCCGTCTCGATGTTTTCCCCCCTGTTCTCGAGCCCGGCCGCTTCGTTCATCGGACTCCCCCTCGAACATCTGCCTCGGAACAAGATCACCGGACACATGGCTCGAGCCAACGCTGCGAAGAACAACAAGCGAACCGCTTCCACCGCCGCAGGACTGATGATCGGCCTTGCCCTCATCGCCATGGCGAGTGTGGTTGCCACCTCGCTGAAGTCGTCGTTCCGAGCCGACATGGAATCGACGGTCATCTCCGACTATCTGGTGACTGCATCGAACCAGGGCACCTTCAGCAACCGAGTGGGCGAGCGGATCGCTGAGCTTCCCGAGTTCGACGAGGTCTCCTCGGTGCGATACGGCAACGTGCGGATCGGTGACTCGGAGCATGCCGTCACTGCCGTCGACATCTCGCTACTCGAAGACCTGATGGACGTCGATCTGGTGAGCGGCGATCCGTCGGCCTCCCCGGATGCCAATCAGATCGTCCTCCAATCGGACAAGGCAACCGACTTGGGGGTCGGCGTTGGTGATCGCATCCCCGTCGAGTTCGCCAGTACCGGCACGATGTTCATGACCGTCAGCGGAATCTATGACAACCCCTTCCTCATCGGCGACTACCTCATCGACCTATCTGCGTGGGATGCGAACTTCACGGACCAAAACGACGCGGTGCTTTCCATGAAGCTTGCGGAGGGCGTCACGCTGGATCAAGCCGGAGCAGCATTGCAGCCGCTCGTGGCCGACTTTCCCCAACTCGAGTTCGAGACCAACGCCGAGTTCCAAGAACGGGTCGAGGGCCAGCTCGACACGCTCCTCATCATCATCAACGTGTTCCTCGGGCTGGCGATCCTGATTGCTTTGCTCGGCATCACGAACACCATGGCCTTGGCCGTACTCGAGCGGACTCGAGAGATCGGCTTGATGCGAGCCATCGGGATGACCAGGCGTCAAACCAGGAGCCTCATCAGGCTCGAAGCGGGTGTCGTGTCGGTCTTTGGGGCGCTACTCGGTGTGGTGGTCGGCATTGCGTTCGGCTGGATCGCGGTGCTCGCCATACCGGGCGACATCATCGATCGGCTCGCCATCCCGTTCGTTTCGCTCGCGATCTATGTCGTGATTGCAGCGATCGCTGGGCTAGTTGCCGCCTCCTTCCCGGCCCGCCGAGCGGCGCGGCTCAACATCCTGGACTCCATCAACGAACTCTGAGGGACTGATGCGTTGAGGGATCGATTTCATTGCCTGGCCGCGGTGTCGAGATGAGTCATCACCGGAATCAGTCACCCC
>CAZYLX010000439.1:0-3795 GCA_964648595.1 uncultured Acidimicrobiaceae bacterium | reverse complement strand
CATCGGCCTGGCTGCGGCGCCGCCCGGCATTCACGACCGGGCGGGAGATGAAGGGGCCGAGCGTTGAGGGGACCTCCCAGTCGAGAATCGTGACGAGGAACGTTGCCGAGTTGACTCGCTCGTCACCGACGGTGGCGAGATGGCCGAGCATGGCTGCCATCGTGATACCACCGGCACAAACACCGAGGAGGTTGAGGTCGCGTGAACCAGTGATCTCGAGGGCGGCATCCATGCCTTCGAGGATTGCCGCAACGTAGGTGTCGAGACCCCAATCCCTCTGTTCGGGTCCGGGATTCCGGAAGCTGATGGCGAACACCTGCTGGCCGTTGGAGACGAGGTGTTCGATGAGGCTGCGTTCGGGAGCCAGATCGAGCACGTAGTACTTGTTGATCTGGGGCGGAATGATGAAGACGGGGCGCTCGCCGACCTTCTTGGTGGTCGGTGTGTACTGCATCACCTCGAGGACCGGGTTGGAGAACACGACCGCGCCAGGCGTGGCAGCAACGGTCTCGCCAGGAACGAACGGCCGGGTGTCGACCATCGACGGAAGGCCGCCGTTGTGGCGGAGGTCGTACATCGCGTGTCGTGCGCCATCGACGAGGCTCCGACCCTTGGTTTTGCGCATCTCGCGCAGAGCAGCCGGGTTGCCGGGCAACGTGTTCGTCGGCGCCGCGGCGCTGGTGAGGATGGTGGCGACGAATTCCGCCCGCAGCCGACTCTTGTCATCGAGATCGAGCTCGTTGATGAACCCATCGACGGCTCGCTCGCCGGCGAGGTGGGCCTGGGCAAGACGCTTGTACAGCGGGTGCTTGTCGAATGCCTCGTCGGCGAACCGGCGGTCCTTCCGATCGGGAGTGATGTCGCTGGTGCCCGACGCAACCTTCGCGTACTCGGCGCCGAGGGCGGCCGAGCGGCGCAAGGTCGTCAGGGGTTGGCGGGCAGCGGCCCTGGCGAGTCGACCGGCAGCGGCACCGACCTGCAGCGGCGTGAGGCCGATGGGCATCGCCGAAGTGACGGCATCGATCGTTGCGTCAACGATCTCGCGGTCTTCTTCGGCGGCATTCGACGTATGAGTGGCGCTCGTGGCAACCATGGGTGTTCCTTTGTTCTGGGGCGAGCTCGGCGCGTGTGGCACTGCAACGGTGCAGGTTCGCGGCCGAAGCTGCGAGCAATTTTGAATACTCTATACAATTTTGTACATTATCGTCAATAATGTTCTGATGACCGACACCGGCGACATCGACGTCCGCCGGGTCGAGAGGGTCACCCCGATGAGCGATTCGAACAACACCGAGACCGGCGGGTATCCCCGCAAGCGAGCGCGCACCCGCCGAGCGCTGCTGACCGCCGGCATGGTCGTGCTGGCCGAGAAGGGCCCAGAAGGAGCCACCGTCGGTGAGATCGCCCGTCAGGCTCATGTCTCGTCCGGAACCTTCTACAACCACTTCGTCTCGATCGCCGACCTGGTCGAGGCCGTCACCGGCGAGCTGAGTACGGGCGTCGAGATCGGTCGCGACACACTGAGCACGATCGAGAACGATCCGGCGATGCGGGTCCTGCTGGGATCGGCCCAGCTCTTGAGCCTCGCCGACGACGATCCTGTCGCCGCCGCGGCATTCGTTGCTCTGCTGGCCTCCGTCCCCGACTTTCGCGACCGGGTCCGTCACCTCGTGAGCGGAGCGCTGGCCGACGGCATCGCTTCCGGGCGGTTCGTCGAGCACGAGCAAATGGCGCTGACCGATGCAGTTCTCGGCTCGGTCGTGCAGTGGATGCGGACCTCTCTGGCTCGACCGGGTCCGATCTCGCAACGAGAGCATTCCGCCCACCACCGGATCCTGCTCGGCATCGTTGGCGTTCCTCCTGTCGAGGTTGCTGAACTCATCGACCGCCTCGACCGGTTGCGTCGCGGAGCCTGACGGAAGTTCGACCGCACGCCCGGTGTTCAGTACCGTCGTCTGAGGTCTGATATGACGAGCGGGAGCACCATGACGAACGCCACCGAGATGAACGTTGCCTACGACTTGGTCGTGATCGGTGGGAGCGCGGGCGGCTTGTCCGTTGCTGTTTCGTCCCTCCGCTCAGGACTCGGGCTGATTCGCATCGTCGAGCCCGGGAACTCGGTGGTCTTCCCGAGCCTCGTGTCGGAGAACCAACTCGACATCGGCCTTGGCGAGACGGTGCAGTCGATCGAGTTGCTCGAACGCGATGGAGCCGAGGACCGGGTGGTGGTCACCACCAACAGACTGAGCTATCTCACGAGGGCGTGCGTGGTGGCGCAGCGTCCACCACTCGATGGCTGGAGTCCCGACATCGCGGTGTCGATCGAGCATCGCATCCACATCGACGATGTCTCGGCTGTGCACGACGGTGACGACGTTCTCGTTGTTGGAACGACCGACAACGCGATCGAACTGATGGCGGCAGCGGTCGACGCAGGCGCCCGCGTGGTGCTCGCCGCGAAAGGGCTCGACCCGGCTCGGCTCTCGCCAGGCGCAGACAACGTGCTTCGTCGGCATGAGCGCGGTCGGCGAGCCACCGTGCTGTACCGGAACGCTCCCGATGCGATCGGCGAGGTCGAGGGTTTCCCCATGGCCTTCTTCGATGATCGCCGCACACCCGATCTCCAGTTCGACCACGTCGTCTTTGCGTCGCCTCGTCAGACCGAGTCGGCCGCGACGGTGGGGCTTTCCGACGATGCAGCCGCCTCCGGCAAGGTGTGGTTCGTCGGTGAACCAACCGGTGACGAGACGGTGCCGACATCGCCCGGCTGGCGGCTCGGCGTCGATCTGGCAGAAGCCGTCTTTCCCGAACTCGATGCCGCTGTTCCCGATCCACACAGACTCCGTCGCCGCCACGAGGGGGCCCAGGAGGAACTACGCGAGCTCTACTACAACGCCACCATCACCAACTTCGAACCGACCCACTCCGACCTCTGGACACTGAGGGTTCGGCCAGACGACGGCGACACGTCGTTCGTTCCCGGCCAGTACGCAACCCTCGGTCTCGGCCACTGGGAAGACCGGATCGATGACGCCACCGACCCTGGAATCGAGGACAAGTGGGAGAAGCTCATCCGTCGGTCGTATTCGATCTCATCGAAGATGATGGACGACTCGGGTTACCTGACCGACGAGCCGGCAAACGATGAGCTCGAGTTCTACATCGTGCTCGTCAAGCCGACACCCGAGAACGTCCCCGGTCTCACGCCTCGGCTGGCAACGAAGCGGCCTGGCGATCGCATCTACCTCGGTCCGAAGGTTGCCGGGCGCTACACGTTGCATGCGGTCAACGACCCGTCGATGACCGTGGTGTTCTTGTCGACGGGTACCGGCGAGGCTCCTCACAACGCCATGCTGATCGACCTCCTCCGGAGGGGGCACTCGGGGCCGATCGTGTCAGCGGTGTCTGTTCGCCGATGGGCCGATCTCGGCTACCTCGAGGAGCATCGCGGGCTCGAAGCTCGTTACCCGAACTACCACTATCTGCCGCTGCCCACCCGCGAAGATGACGTTCCGAAGCGTTACATCCAAGATGTGCTCGCCAACAACGGCTTCGGCGAAGCGTTCGGAGTCGAGCTCGACCCTGCGAACACGCACGTCTTCATGTGCGGCAACCCATCGATGATCGGCCTGGCCGAGAAGGACGAGGACGGCAACGAGCACTTCCCGGAGACAAAGGGCGCAGTCGAGATCTTGCTGGAGCAGGGGTTCGCGGTTGACCAGCGCACCTCACCGGGCAACGTCCACTACGAGGAGTACTGGTAGAAGCGGACGCCGAACCAGCGATGCTTCGGGC
>CAZYLX010000438.1:0-3798 GCA_964648595.1 uncultured Acidimicrobiaceae bacterium | reverse complement strand
CCCGACGCCCACCGAAAAGGACGTCCTCGGCGCCATCCGCTACCAACCAAACCGAGCGACCCTTCACACCGACACCAGCGTTCTCTCCCCCGTCCAATCCACCTGGTCGGCCTGGAACTACGACCGCCCACAGCCCGGCCTCGATCCCGAAGGAGTCAGCACGCTCACCTACGACATGACCGACCTCCAGCGACTGCCCGGCGCCAACCGCTACCTCGTGAGCTTGAACAGCGACCACCGGATCGATCCGTCATCGGTTCTGGCGAGTTTCGACTACGCCCATCCTGTCTTCGACGGTCCGGCCATGGCCGCTCAGGAACGATTCGACGAGATCGACGGCGTCAACCACACCCACTTCTGCGGCGCCTACTGGAGCTACGGGTTCCACGAAGACGGCATGGCCTCTGGCTTGCGGGTCTGCCAACGCATCGGCGTCGACTGGTGAGGCCTGGCCCCTCGGCGCTCTGCGAAGGGTCCGTGATCCATCGGCGAGCTGAAACCGCAGCACACCAGTTCACCTACCCAGTGAGCCAGGTGTGGATCGATCCGGACGAGCCAGAAGCCCTATGTTCCCAGCATTGGGCGTGGTCGGCGTCGCGACCCTCCCCTGCACGTTTCCGTCGCAGCGACTACGGCGGCGAGCACGCTCGGGCCACGCACTCGCTCAGCGAGGAGGTTCGCGCCGACGTCTCTGCCGTCCTCGGGCACCCAGTCACCGGGCCGGTCAGGATGCTCACCCAGGTGAGGCGCTGGGGTTGGCTCTTCAACCCAATCACGATCTTCTTGCTCTGGGATGATCCAACCACCCGACCGGTCGGCGCAGTGCTCGAAGTCACCAACACTCCATGGAAAGAGCGACACCGCTATCCGCTCGCTCTCGAAGTAGAAGGCAACAACCTTCGGTCCACCTTCGACAAAGAACTGCACGTCAGCCCGTTCCTTGGGATCGGCTACCGATACGACTTCCGAGTCGTCGATCGAGACGATCGCGTCGCCATTGACATCGACGTCATCGACCCCAACGGCACCGTCGCGGTCCACACGGCGCTGCGCACCCGGCGAGAACCCGCCACGCGCAAGAACCTCTCATCGTCGCTGCTCTCCACTCCTCTACCGACCCATCGAGTCAGCGCCGGCATCCACGTCCAGGCCGCTCGCCTGTGGCGAAAAGGCGTGCCCTTCGTCTCCCACCCAAAACGTACGTCACCAGAGGTTCCCGCATGACCAGCCCGTCCGACACCAACACCACCGATACCGAGGCACCTGAGGGCACTCGGGTTCGTCCGGAACGACTTCTCCAGCGCTCCGACCCGACAGCGATGTCTGCTCCGCGGCCATCCGCACGAGCTGCCCGATCCGTCGTCATGCGCCTTCTGGGCAGGATCCAACGAGACCGTGTCATCGTGGTCGAGCGTGGCGGCGCCGGCCTTCCACCCACCGTCGGCGAGACGGAGGTTCAGGGCAACGATCGCATCACCACGCTCGGCTCACCGGTGGTACTCGACTGCGACCAATTGATCGCGACGATCGAGATTCTCGACCCTCGGGCCTGGACGGCGCTGGTCAAGGAAGGCTCCATCGGGCTCGGGCGCGGCTACTTCGAGGGATGGTGGGACAGCGACGATCCCGTCACCGTTGTCCGCTCGATCATCCGGAGCCTTGAGCCCATCGACGAACTTCGGAATCGCATCTCGAACGCGACCGGCTGGGCGACAGACCGCATCCGAGCCGCCCTCCCCAAGGCCTCTCGATCCAGGAACCGGGAAGACATCGCCAGCCACTACGACCTCGGCAACGACTTCTTCCGCATCTTCCTCGACGAAACCCTCACCTACTCCTCTGCCATCTTCCCTTCGGCCGAAGCAGCACTGGCAGAAGGCAGCCACCACAAGTACGACCGCTTGCTCTCCAAACTCGGCGTCTCATCCGAACACTCCGTGCTCGAGATCGGCACCGGCTGGGGCGGCTTCGCCCTCCGTGCGGTCGACACCGCAGGATGTCGTGTTACCACGACGACCATCTCGAAAGAACAACTCAAAGAAGCGAGGCGCCGGGTAGGCATCGCCGGACGCAGCGACGACGTCACCCTTCTCGACAGCGACTGGCGTGATCTCGAGGGACGCTTCGATCGCATCGTCTCGATCGAAATGATCGAAGCAGTCGACTGGCGGGACTACGACCGCTACTTCGCAACGATCGAACGGTGCTTGGAGGACGACGGCCTCGCCGCCATCCAAGCGATCTGCGTGCCCGACCGACGGTACGAACGGACCAAGAACACCGAGGACTTCATCCGGCGCTTCATCTTTCCGGGTGGCTTCCTCCCATCCATCGGGGCCATCACCAAGTCGGTCGGCACGGCAACTCGCATGCAGGTGATCGATGTCGAGGACCTGTCCGCCCACTACGCCGAAACGCTACGGCAATGGCGTGAAACGTTCGACGACAAGATCGACGAGGTCTATGCACTCGGCCTCGACGAGCGGTTTGTTCGGCTGTGGCGCTTCTACCTCGCATACTGCGAGGCCGGCTTTCTCGAGCGGCACTGCACCGTCAACCAATTCGTCTTAGCCGGTCGGCGCTGGCGTCCAGAAGGCCTCGAGCTCCGACCCAACTAGTTCGAAGCTCAGATCATCGCAGCAACGGGCGAGGACGTCGACGCTCGAATTCCGTTCGTAGGTAGGTGTTCCGTTCGACCATCAACCTCCGCAGATAGGTGCCAAGACAGTCGCTCGACGATGTCTCCGAGAGACCGTAGTGGCGCATCGAACGGCCCTGTTGCCAGCAAACTGCGACCACCGAGGATTTGACTCAGGCTGAACCAGCCACAACATCGCCTGGCCCAGCGCCCGACCACCTCAGCAACATGGGTCGGTACGAAACCAGCTTCGGCGAGTCGTCAGCTGAACCCGCGACGGAAGTCAGCGGGCGACTCGCCGAGGTGGCGCCGCACGAACTTGGTGAAGTTCGACGAATCGTCGAACCTGAACTGATCCCGGACCGCTGCGATCGGCTGCTGGGTGTCAGCGAGCAAACGTCGCAACTCGAGGCTGATTCGCTCGTCAAGGACTTCTTTGGCGGTTTGGCCCAACACCGACTCGCAGGCCCGATCCAAGGTGCGCGTGCTGTATCCAATCTCTGCAGCCAGATCGCTCACCGAGAGACGTTCGAACAGCCGCGACTCAAGTACTTTTCGCGAGATATTGGCCGGACACATCACCGATCGCGATGAGAAACTCACAAGATCGCCCTCGCTTCGCAGTCGGTCACGTCTCGATGACCGCCGCCGACATCCAGTCCCTTGCTTCGTTCTACACCGAGATCGGGATGCGGCTCGTTGTCGATATGGGCCGAACCGCGATCCTCGAGCTTCGCGGTGGCACGCACCTCGTTCTTCATTCGGGGCAACCCGGCCAAGGCAGCCTCGACCTGATCGTCGACGACATCGATGAGACACGCGACATCCTCGAGGCGACCGGCGCCGAGGTCACACCAATACAACGAGGAAACCCTCATGACCAGTTCAACGCCACCGACCCAGAGGGCAACGTGCTCATCGTCAACTCGAATCACGCCATCGAGCCGTCTGAAGCACCTCGGAGCCGGCGGCGAAGCTAGGCGTCGTTCTCGGAGCAGGTGGACCATTCGGCTGGGCTTATCACCTCGGCGTCCTCGAGGGAATCGGGAACGGCACTTGAGCGAGCGGCGACCTGATCCAGAACGCGCGTCGCCCTACGCGGATGGCGCGCGATGTCGGGGGCCGATCGTCGTGCCGGCTCTGGGCGGTCCGAATCGGGT
>CAZYLX010000437.1:0-3799 GCA_964648595.1 uncultured Acidimicrobiaceae bacterium | reverse complement strand
CGACGGCGATCATCGTCGTGCCGATGACCTCGGACCATGCGGAAGCGGCGGCGCAGGTGTTGGCCGTCGACTTCTCAGAGGGTGGTCGAGTCATCGACGGTGTCGACAAGGCCGTTGCCATGCTCTCGGAACCCGAAGTCGCCGGTGTTGCCACCGCGATTCAGTCGGTCGTCGTCTTCTCTGGCGGCATCGATGTTGGTTCCAATGCAACTGTTGGTGCGTCGCAGGGCGGCCTCATCCGACGTGGCGCTCAGCTGATCACCGTGGACATCAACGGTGGTGAACCATCGTTCGCCGGCGTCGTCGGTGCAACGGGCGGACTCGACTTCGACGTTGCTTCTGCAACCGAGATCGCATCAACGGTCGAGACCAGCGTCCTCGCTGCTTCTGACCGCTACGTCGTCAGATTCCTTGGTCAGAGCGAGCAGGATGCCCGGGGCGACCTCACGCTCACCATCGGCTCGGCTACTTCGTCGATCTCCTATGACGGAGCGGATCTTTCGATCCGGGCCCTGGCCCTGACGCCGGCTGAGCAGACCAACACGACGGGAGCCTTCGGCTTCTTCGAGACCCAGACCGGCTTCTACGTCACGATGCTGCTCGCCTTTCTTGGCATCGGGCTCACCATCTTCATGCTCGGGTCGATCTTCGCCAGCGGCGAGACCACCCTTGATGGCCTCATCGCCCGATACGCAACCGGCGAGGAAGAGCTCGTCGAAGAAGAGTCGAACATTGTCCAGACAGCGCTCGTACAACGCGCAGTGGAGATGTCGGAAACGTTCGCAGAAGATCGTGGCTTCCTCCTCAAAGTGGAGGAACTCCTGGAACGGGCCAAGTTGCCCCTTCGTCCCGGTGAGGCGATGTCGTTCTACGTGGCGTCGATCTTCTTCGGGCTGGTGCTCGGCTTCTTGTTGCTCGGAGGTGTCCTTGGCGCCGTGATCCTTGCCTTCTTTGTTGCGGTCATCATGATCATGGCCGTGCGGTTCATGGCAAAGCGGCGAATGCGGAAGTTCGAAAAGCAACTGCCCGACACACTTCAGTTGTTGGCCGGCACACTCCGGGCCGGCTACTCGCTGCCCCAGGGCCTCGAAGCGGTCGCGAACGAGTCGGCCGAGCCCATGGGCTACGAGCTGACCCGAGTGATGACAGAAGCTCGCCTCGGTCGTGAGCTCGAGGAAGCACTTGCTGCTGCTGCTGAGCGTTTGAGCAGCCCCGATTTCGCCTGGGCCGTCATGGCCATCAGCATCCAACGAGAGGTCGGCGGCAACTTGAACGAGCTGCTCATGACGGTCTCGGACACGATGGTGCAGCGGGAACGGCTCAAGGGCGAGATCGCAACGCTCACGGCGGAGGGCAAGATGTCCGCCATCCTCCTCGGCGGTCTTCCGCCCGGACTGGGCCTCGTGATGTGGATCATGAACCCTGAGTACATCAACCAACTGTTTGTCGAGTTCCTCGGAAACATCTTCCTCGGTCTCGGCATCGTGTCCTCGATCATCGGGCTTGCCTGGATGAAGAAAGTGATCACGATCGATGTTTGATCTCCTTTCCAGTATTCCCACCGTCGGGTTCGTCGCAGGCATTGCCGGCGCTGTCGGCCTCGTACTGTTCACCGTCCTGTCTCAGGTCGAGGAGAAGTCGGCGATTCGTACGTCGCTTCGCCAACTCGACGACTACGAGGTCGAGAATGTACGCGACCAGGAGCTCCTGATCCCGCTGCGAGAACGCGTGATCGGCCCTGTCGTCGAACTGCTCGGTCGGTTCGGTGGTCGTTTCAACCCGCCGGACTACGTCGAATCAGTACGGCGCAAGCACGTCCAGGCCGGCGTCTACTCGCCGGACAAGGTGGAACGCTTCCTCGCCCAGCGAATCATCGGCTTCGCCTTCATTCCGGTGTGGGCCATCATCATGTTCGTCTTCAACCCGCTGGGTCTCAGCGGTTTGCTGTTCTGGGCACTGCTTGGCCTTGGCATCATGATCGGTGCGCTCGGTCCGACCTCACAGTTGAACAAGAAGGTCCAAGAACGTCAGAAGTCGATCCAGCGTTCGCTGCCAGACGTCATGGACCTCCTGGTCATCTCTGTCGAGGCTGGCCTCGGATTCGAGCAGGCGCTCGATCGTGTGATCGCCAACGTTCCTGGTGAATTGTCCGACGAGTTCTCTCGGGTGCTCGGTGAGTCTCGAGCCGGCTCCAGTCGCTCGGACGCTCTGCGAGCAATGGACAAGCGTTGTGATACGCCGGAGATCCGTTCCTTCGTGATGGCGATGATTCAGGCCGACCAGTTCGGTGTGAGCATCGGCCGAGTCCTTCGCAGCCAGGCAGACGAGCTTCGTGTGAAGCGTCGTCAGCGGGCCCAGGAACAGGCGCAAAAGGCGCCGGTCAAGATGATGATCCCGATGGTGTTCTGTATCTTCCCGGCTCTGTTCGTGGTCGTCATCGGTCCCGCCGTCATCAACATCATTCAGAACTTCTGACCGGGCAATGGCAGTTCAGACGGCGCCCGCACGTCGACGAACGACCGAAGAAGCCCAGGCAGACAGTTTCGAGGCCAGTGCCGACGCAGCGGGCTCCGAGCCCGTTGTAGGGAACGGCCCAACGCTCGAACAGGCCATCGGCTGGCTGCTGGCGACCATCGGGTTCCTGATCGGTAGCCGAGCGATCGCCGACAACAGCTTCTTCACACACTTCGCAACCGGCAACCAGATCCTGGACAACCGGTCGGTGCCGACAACCGACGTGTTCTCGTTCACTGCGATCGGCGAAGCCTGGACCGTGCAGAGTTGGTTCGCCAGCGTCTGGTATCGGGGCCTCTACGAGGTCGGCGGCCTTGGTCTGGTCAGGATCGGAAACGGCCTCCTGATCGTTGCACTGGTCATGGTGATCTGGCGGCTGACTCGGGCAGCGAACACACTGCTTCCGCGGGTCCTGCTGACCGGACTGGTCCTCACGATCGGGACGATGATGTGGTCGCCTCGCCCGCTCATCTTCGGATTGTTGTGTTTCGCGCTCTTCATCGAGACGGTGGAGGATGAACGGCGCCCGCTCTGGCTCCTCGTTCCGATCATGTGGGTGTGGGTCAACACCCATGGATCATTCCCACTGGCCTTTGTGTTCCTCGGCGCAGCAGCTTTCGGCCACCTGATCGACCGCCGGCAATTCGATCGACGGCACCTGCGGGTTGGCGCGTGGTTGGTCGGAGCCACCCTGGTTGGCGCCATCAACCCCCTCGGTCCGAGACTGCTCGTCTTCCCCTTCGAGCTGCTGTCTCGGCAAGAGGCGCTGAAAGACGTGTCGGAGTGGATGCCACCATCGTTCGACCGCCCGAGCGAATGGGCGTTTGTTGCGTTGTTGTTCGTACTCGTCGTCGCTGCGAAGTTGGGCGCATCGTGGCGTCAACTACTTCCCGCGTTCGGCTTCTTCGTCACTGGTTTGCTGGCCGTTCGCAACATCAACCCGGCTTCGCTCGTGATGTTGGCTTGCGCCGCCCCAGCACTCGCCGCCCTACCCGGCACGCTCGACGGCGCGGTTCGTGGACTGGCCGGCCGAGCCGTTGCGGTCGCTGGTGCTGCGGTCTTCGTGATGGTTGGCCTCTTTGCGGTCACCACGCCCGGAATCGACTACGACAAGTATCCGGTGCTCGAGGTCGACTGGCTGGAGGAACGCGGTCTGGTGGCTCAGCCCGATGTGAATCTGGTGCACCGAGACACGACAGGCAACTATCTCGAACTTCGGTTCGGGGAGAACGCCAGAGTCTTCATGGACGATCGCTTCGACATGTACCCCCAGCAGGTCATCGAT
>CAZYLX010000436.1:0-3799 GCA_964648595.1 uncultured Acidimicrobiaceae bacterium | reverse complement strand
CTCGCCTCCTCACGACAACCGACACGCCTCTGGCCGAGATCGCCGGCGCCGTCGGGTTCTACGATCAGGCCGACTTCACCCGCCGGTTCGCCCGTCTCACCAACGAAACGCCGGCTCAGTTCCGGCGTCGGCACGGCTCCCGATGACCCAGATCTTCGTGAGAGCGCCCGGCCTAGCCTGTCGGCCGGAGGATGGGGAATGAAGTTCAGCCGAGTCGTCATTGGATCGAACGGGTCGCAGCTCAGCTACAGCTTCGACCCCGACGTCGCCGTTGTTGACGGAGACGCCGAGGAGTCGGGCCAGATTGCTTCGGTTCTCGAAAGTCTCTTCCTTGGTGTCACTGCCGAGTGTCGGATCTTCGCAACGATCGACGGAATCGAGTTCGAGATTCGCGAGGAGATGGTTCCCTTGATCGGCGACCGCCTCGGAGGCGAGTTCGGAACCCTCGACCTGGCTGCCGCTCCCCCACTCGACCTCGGAGCCTCGGGCTGGATCGACGCCGAGGCTCTTGCAGTGCGGGCCGCACTCGAGAACGTCGGTGCCATTCCGAAGACCACGAATGTCGAACAGGTGGATCACGCACTCGCCGTCATCGGCGAACAACGCCGGTCACGGACTGAGCTGCTTCAGCTCGAACGGCTCGGTCGTGCCCTCCTCGATCGAAAGAACCAACTTCGAGTCGGCGCCCGGCCAACGCCCAAGGAGCACGCACGAGCCGCCATGACGCTTCGTGACCTCTTACGCACGACGCTCAGCCGGCCTGACGAGTCGGCCGCGGCGGTAGCGAGACTGAGCGGCCGAGACGTGACCGACCGGGCAACCGAATGGCTGGCGGCACAACACGAACGGCAACTGGCCCCGCTCGTCAAACAGCGCTGCAACGCTCACGCCGCAGGTGCCAACGTACTCGGTGCGATTCCAGTCGTGCTCGATCTCCGGAACGTCGAGGGTGTCCCATCTGCTGCCAATGCGCTCACCACCGCGTTCCGAAACCACCGCCGTCGGACGCAGTTCATCGTCTTCGCCGGTGACCAAGCCAACCGCGAGTGGATCTCAGCGGTCTCTGCGCCTGCGATTCACTGACGGTCGATACCTTCCAGGGCAGCGAGCTTGCTCTGATCGATGACGACCCACGTCTCATTCGTACCTCCGACCTCGACTCGACGATGGGTCTCGACCACGAACCTTCGCGGTTGACCCGAATCCGGCAGCCGCTCAACGGCGGTGACGCGGTAGCGGCCCTCGCGGAACTCCGAGTCCAGAACGGTGGCAGCGATCGCCCCTTCGACCTGGTGGTCAACGATCGACAGCGCAGTCATTGGCGCGAGCACGGTGCCGGAGGCCGTCGGCCAGATGTTCTGATGACCGAGGAATGAAGCAACGAACGACGTCGCCGGTCGGTGCCAGATCTCGGCAGGCTGGCCTTCTTGTTCGATTCGGCCGTCACGCATCACGATGATCCGATCGGCCAGCGAGAATGCCTCCTGCTGGTCGTGTGTGACGTGGATGACCGTGAGGTCGAGCTGAGCGAACAGCCCACGGAGTTCGCTGACCAAGTCTTCGCGCAGGACGCGATCGAGGCTGCCGAGGGGTTCGTCGAGCATCAGAACTTTCGGTGACGGGGCCAACGATCGGGCAAGAGCGACCCGCTGGGCTTCACCTCCGGACAGGGTCTCGATGTTGCGTTGCCCGAAGTTGGTGAGCCCGACCATCTCGAGCACCTCGACCGTTCGCTTGCTGACGGCTTCATCGCTCATTCGCTGCATCTTCAAGCCGAAGCCGACATTGCCGGCCACGTCGAGATGGGGAAAGAGGGCGTGGTCCTGGAACATGAGGCCCAAGCGACGTTCGTTCGGAGGGGAACCATCATGCTCGATGCCGAAGAGTGAAATGGTTCCTGACTCAGCAGGTTCCAACCCAGCGATGGCCCGGAGCAAGGTGCTCTTCCCCGACCCGCTCGGCCCGATCACCGCAACTGTCGAGCCTCGGGCAATGGCGAGCGAGATGCCGTCTACCGCGCGGCGGGAGCCGTAGGCCACGACGAGATTGGCGACCTCCACGGCCGCGCCCTCGAGACGAACACTCGCATCATCGACGATTCCCTCCCCTCTCATGAAGCTGAGCCTCTCACAACGAGACCGCCGAGGAATCTCGACGCCACTCGGCGCCAGCGGCAACCAAGGCCACAAGAACGCCCATCACCACACTCAGTGCGAGCGCTCGACCCCGCAAGAGGTCGCCCGGCTGAGAAAGCAGCCGGAAGATGGCAAGTGGCGCGGTGAAAGCACCATCGCTCCTGGCCAGGAAGGATGTCGCCCCGAACTCGCCGAGGCTCACCGCGAAAGCGAACCCTCCACCGGTCAGGGCTGCACGACGAATGAGCGGGAGATCGATCAAACGAACAACGACCAACGGTGTCGCCCCCAAGACGCTCGCTGCTTCTCTGAGGCGATCGTCAATGGCGCGAAGGGCGGGGACGACCGAGGCCAGAACGAACGGAAGCCCAATAACGGAATGGGCGATCGGCACGATCCACGGCGATCGACGCAGATCGAACACCGTGAACGCAAGGAGGTAGCCGAACCCGAGCGTGACCGCCGAGACGCCGAGCGGGATCAGCGCTGCCACCTCGAGCGAGCGACCAAGCGCACCGGAACGGGTGACAACAAAAGCGGTCGTCACCCCCACGAGCACCGCGATTGCCGCGGCGAGCGCGGCGTAGCGAAGTGACGTTGCGATCGCCTCTGCCGCCGACACCGGAAGCAGGTTCACGGGCTCGAACAAGTTGCGGTAGTTCGTCAAGCCGACGCCTCCTCCGGTCCGAAGCGAGGCAGCGGTGAGCGCCGCCAGCGGTCCGCCGACAACGACAGCGATCAAGGCGACGACGCCGGCAAGGTGCAAGCGTTCAGCAACCGACTGAAGCGGGCGATCGTATGAGCGGCGACGGCCCCGCTCCTGACGTGAGAACCGGCGTTGCAGCCGAGTCGAAGCCAGCGCCAGGAGCGCTACGACGACGATCTGGACCAGAGCCAACACCGCAGCAACGTCGAACTCCTGACGAAAGACTGCGTTCCGGTAGATCTCGGTCTCGAGCGTTGCCTTGGTCGGACCACCCAGGATGAGGATGATGCCGAAACTGGTGAACGAGAAAAGGAAGGTCAAAATCCCGGCCGAGCCGATGACCGGAAGCAGACGAGGCAAGGTCGTGAGACGAAAGGCGTTCCAAGACGAAGCCCCCAACACCATGGCTGCCTCTTCCGGACGGCGATCAAGGGCGGCCCATCGACCACCAACGACCCGGATCACGATGGCGATGTTGAAGAAGACGTGGGCGGCCAAGATCGCTATGACAGAACGGTCGAGGTCGATGGACAGTGCGTCGAAGCTGGCGTCGATCGCGGCCGCGACCACCACGGTCGGCAGCACGAACGGCACAACGACGAGGGCCCGCACGAGAGCCCGCCCCCGGAAGCGGTACCTGGCGAGCGCGTGGGCGATGGGCAGGCCCAGCGCAAGCGTGAGGGCGGCCGACAGCGTCGCCTGCCAGACGGTGAACCACAGAATCGAGCGGACTGATCGACGACCGAGGATCTCGACGAGGCGGTCTGGCCCGACGTCGGCAAGGCTCCTGACGAGAACTGCGGCCAGCGGCCACACCACCAACACCCCCAGGAACAGCACCGGCACCAGCGCAGGCACGAGGGCAGCCAACCGGGGGCTGAGACGGTCGAAACTGAGGGTGACGAACCCCGGGTTTGGGGCCCTCAGTTTCGATAGCTCAGGCCCCCGGTTGGGAGCA
>CAZYLX010000435.1:0-3802 GCA_964648595.1 uncultured Acidimicrobiaceae bacterium | reverse complement strand
GATGCCGTTCGAAACGGTGTGGAGATGCCTTCCGTTCGCCTCGCCGACGGCTCCGATGAGGAGCTCGAGTGGTAGGTCGGCCAACTGCCCGACCGTCTCGATCCCGAAGCGCTCGAGCCGCTCAGCCGTTTTTGGGCCAACCCCCCACATGGCTCGGATCGGTAACGGACGTAGAAACTCTCTTTCGGTACCCGGAGCCACGATGAACACTCCAACGCCGGCCTCCACCCGCTGTCCAACCACCCGAGGCTTGGCGTGTTCGGTCGCCAGCTTCGCCACGAGCTTGGTTGCTGCTCCTCCGACCGAGACGTGCAATCGCTGCGATTCCCAGACACGCTGCCGCAGCTCCCGAGCGATCTCGTTCGGCGGCCCGAGGAGGCGGATCGCCCCGGAGATATCGAGAAACGCCTCATCGAGCGAGAGCGGCTCGACGAGTGGTGTGATGCCGCGAAAGACCGCCATGATCTCCGCGCTCACCTCGGCGTAGAGCTTGTGGTTGCCCGGCAGGAAGATCGCATGCGGACAAAGCTGTCGCGCCCTGCTCGACGGCATGGCCGACCGAATACCGAAGATCCTGGCGTCGTAGTTCGCAGCGGCGACGACTCCACGATCGCCGGTTCCGCCAACCACCACCGGCTTGCCCAGCAGGGCCGGGTCGTCTCGAACCTCGACGGACACGTAGAACGCGTTCATGTCTGCATGGAGGATCGACGCCACACCGGACACCCCTTGACCATGGAGCATCGGGCCGGCTGAACGGTCGTCAGTCAAGCATCGACTCCATCAATCGAACGTTCGCTCGACGCGGCGGTCAGCACCTCGTCCACTGATGCGGTAGGCGAACGTCCGTCCATCGTCGACGCCGTCCATCAGGTGGGCCAGAAGCGGCTCCCGGACGAAGGGCGCCGCCCCTTCCAGCCGGTTCGTGGCGTGATCGATGCTCAGAAAGGCGGCCGAGAGCACGATGCCGTCGGGATCCTCGATGACAATGGAGCCTCGGACGTCGAGTGCACCGTGAGCCTCCACTTCGAGAAAGAATCCCAGATCGGGGGCCGTGACTTCGACTCGGTAGAGAGGGCCTTGCCAGTCCAGGACGTGGAGCCCGGTTTCTTCGCGAACCTCTCTCGTCAGTGCTTCGAGGAACGATTCGCCGGCATCGACAACACCGCCCGGCGTGCTCCAGTCGACCGACTGATCTTTCCGTTCGTTCTCGACCAGCAGGACCTCGCCACTTGCGCCCCGCAGGATGCCGCCGGCCACCTTCCACTGGCGCAGTTCGGGAGCGGCATCGTTGCTTGCTTCCGTAGGTCCAGCCATCGAGTCAGCTTGCCGGATTGCGCTCGGTGATGCGAGCGCCAGCCGAGAAGTGGCGACGAATGTAGTCCGGATACCATCTCGTCGTGGCCGATGACCTCCCCGATCCGAGCGAAGGATTCGCCATCGAACCGATGCTGCCGAGCGAACTCCTTCCCGAGACAGCGCTGCCGTTCGAATCGTTGCACGCGCCGGAGCCGATCTCATCCGCTCCCTCTGCACAGGCCCGCTGGCTCGGATTCGCCGCCATCATGCTCGGGGGATTGCTGGGCGGCGTGATCGGCTGGGGCACAGGAGACGTCCTTGGACAAACCAGCACCTGGGCGGCCGTCGGAGCTCTGTTCGGCGCCGTGTTCTGCGCCGTGGGCGTTGGCATCGTCGCAACGTTGACCTTGCGGGCGATGAACGAGTGGAACGCCGTTCACCACCCAGAATCTGATGAGCACGAGTGATGAGCACGACCCCTCCGCTTCCTGAATTGTTGGCGTTGGCCCGCACGTTGGCCATCGAGGCCGGCGAGCTGATCGAGTCCATGCGAGCAACCGTCGACCTCTCAGGTGACACGAAGTCGTCGAGTGTTGATGTCGTCACAGCCGCTGATCGCGCCGCCGAGGCTCACATCGTCGAACGACTCTCGAACATGCGCCCCGACGATGCCCTGCTCGGAGAAGAAGGAACGGGTACGACGGGATCCACCGACGTGCGGTGGATCATCGATCCAATCGACGGCACAACAAACTATGTGTACGGAGTGCCGTCCTACGGCGTATCGATCGCAGCTGAAATCGCAGGCCAGTTGGCGATTGGTGTTGTGTACGAACCGGTGTTCGATCGCTGTTACACCGCTCACCTCGGTGGCGGAGCCCACAAGAACGGTGTCGCCATCGGCATCAATACAGACCCGTCGATGGAAACAGCGCTCGTCGGCACCGGCTTCGGCTACGTCGCCGAGCGTCGTCTTGGTCAAGCGGAGGTCCTCGTCGGCCTCTTGCCTCGGGTACGCGACATCCGGCGCTTCGGATCAGCAGCTCTCGATCTCTGCTACTTGGCGGAGGGCCAGCTCGACGCCTACTACGAGCGAGGCCTGAACCTCTGGGACCTCGCGGCCGGTGTCGTCATTGCGAGCGAAGCCGGCGCGATCGTGGGCGATCTCCGCGGCGGGACGCCGAAAGAGACCTTCACGCTGGCGGCAAATGCTGACCTCTTCGACACACTTCGCACCGTGCTGGTCGGGCTCGACGCCGATCTGCGACCCTGACCACGGCGCTCGGCGCCCTCTTTGATTTTCACAAATTCGAGAGAGTGACTGACAACGACCCGAAGAATCGGGCACGATGCATGGCGTGGGAACACGAATTCTGACCGTTGAGGACGACGATCGCATCCGCCAGGCGGTGAAACTGGCATTGCGGGACGAGGGCTGGGACGTCGATGAGGCCGAGACCGGCGAGGTCGCGCTCGATCGTTTTCGCGATCAAGCAGCGGATGTCGTCCTCATCGACATCATGCTGCCCGGCATGGACGGATTCGAGGTGTGCCGCTCCATTCGTCGGCAGAGCGACGTGCCGATCATCATGGTCACAGCTCGCAACGACACCCACGACGTTGTCGCTGGCCTCGAAGCGGGAGCCGACGACTACCTCACGAAGCCGTTCGCCCCAAAGGAACTGTCGGCTCGCATCCGAGCGTTGTTGCGCAGAGCTCGCAACAGCGAGGGCGGCGCGATGGAACGTGTCACCGTCGGAGATCTCGAGATCAGCCCCGACGAGGGAACCGTCACGAAGAGTGGAGAGCAGCTCCACCTGACCAAGACCGAGTTCAAATTGCTCGTCGAGTTGGCGTCCCAACCGGGCAAGGTCTTCAGCCGCGAAGTCCTCCTCGAGCGTGTCTGGGGCTACGACTACTTCGGTGATGGTCGCTTGGTCGATGTGCACGTTCGCAGGCTCCGAACCAAGGTCGAGGCTGATGCGGCCAGCCCCCGCTATGTGGTCACCGCACGAGGCCTCGGATACAAGCTGCAACCGTGACCGGTTGGCTGCGGCTCGGCCTCCGGGCTCGCATCACGTTCATTTTCGCATTGGGGGCCCTGCTCGTCTCGTCAACCGTTGCCGTGGTTGGCTTCGCACTCGTCCAACGCGAACTCCTGCTTGACGCTGAAGAGGCGGCTCGAGCTCAGGTCTATGTGAACGCTCGCGAGATTCGCCGGACGCTGCAGAATCAGACGCCAGAGGCGCTCGAAGCAGCACTCGCGGATCAGACCGACACCGAAAGCGACGAAGACGTCGAGCCGACTGGACTCGACCTCGATGTCATCCTCGGCGATCTCCTCAATCGTAACAACGCACGCGATCTGTTGATCATTCAAGAACAAGCACGATCGGCGCGCGGCCTCCAGCAACGAGAAATCCCCGCTGAGCTCACTGCCATCGTCCGTAGCGGTGGAGCGGCGCAACAGCGAACCGTCGTTGCCGATCAGCCGCGACTGACC